>CALCKS010000144.1 GCA_937965895.1 uncultured Campylobacter sp. | reverse complement strand
CCGTCACGCCTAATCAAAAACTATTTAAACTACGCCTATTCTGTCTGGAATATTTGTCTAGCGTTTTGCTAAATTTGTAAATTTGACTGCATAAATTTAAAACGTACCGTATAGGCCTGGATGATTCAAATTTGACTCAAATTTGAATGGGAAAACTACTCTTTCATAACTTTAAGAAAAGAGTAAACATCTCTCACGCCTTCGATGTGCTTGGCGTACCAGATCGCGTGCTTTTCCTGCTCGATATCGGTGATGATGCCGGTAAATACGACATTGCATTGCACTACGCTTACTCTCACGCTTGTGCCACTGATTATGCTGTCTTTAAAAAAATTATTTTTTAGTTTTAACATTATGGCGAGGTTGCTTTCGCATTCGCCGCCGTCGCTAGGGAATCTAATATATGTGGAGATTTTGCTCACGCCGTCGGTGTTTTTAGCTAACTCTACAAGCTTGGTTTTGTGCTCGGCGTCAGGCACCACGCCGATGAGATACACGTCACCGTAAAAGCTCTCGACGTCCACGTTTAGGTTGCTAAGCCCGCTTGAGGCTAAAATTTTAGTCTGTATTTTTGTTTTTATAAATTTATCTTTCGTTATCGAATATATGCCGCGCTCGTCTTTGCTGATCTGGTAGGCATCGTAGACGTTTATGCCCGTTAGCGGCGTCACGGTCGTAAAGAGCTCGAGACAACCGCCGAGGAAAAAAATCGGCGAAAAAATGAGGATGTTTTTTAAAAAAAATCGCGCAAATAGCTTTTTCATCGCCGACCCATAAAATTTTCTCCAAATACTATAGAAATCAAACTAAAATTTATATAAATTTAGTTATAATCGCGCTCATCATCTAAAGACGCGGAGGATAAAGCGATCTGGTGGCGCTCGCGGACTTCAAATCCGATGGCGGGGCGGTTGACCGCTTCGCGGGGAGTTCGATTCTCTCATCCTCTCGCCAAACTTCTAAATTTATTATCTTAAAACAAGCAAAATTCAGCTACAATAAGCCGTTTATATTAAATTAATTTAAGGTTTTTCTTTTGGCTAGTTCATCCGCCTCCAAATTTCCTCTCGCACGCGCCGTTTTGGGCAGAATATATGCGGTGTTTTTGGCTACCGCCGTATTTCTGATATGCGCTGCTAGCTTTGGGTTAAATTTAAAATTTGAAGGCGTAAAAGAGGATATTTACGCTGCAAATTCTAACTTTAAAACTTTCATCAAAGAACGCGCCGTAAATATAGATAACGAACTTAAACTTATCGAAAGATATATTGAAGCACCCGATTTTGATTCAAAAGCGATCTTTGACTTTGCCGTAAAAAATAATAACGAATATATGGCCTTTTTTATCGTAAACGAACGCGGCGAGATAGAGTTTATCAGCGATGAAAAATTACGCGATACGTACTCTGAGTTTTTTCTCTCAAAGCCTTGGGAAAACGAGCCTGAGGATAAAATTTTAAGATCTGAGTTTATGTTTGATAAAAGCGACGTACCGACAAGACTCGCCGCAAAAAAGATGAAAAACGGCAAAATCTTAGCAACGCTCATACGCTTTACGGCGATTTACGAGGAGTTTGCGCGCGGATACGAGAGGATAGGCGTAAATTCGTTCGCGATAGATAAAAGCGGTAGGATCGTATTTCACCAAGACCCCGAGCTGGTTTTAGAGCGCAAAACCATCTTTGATCTTTACGACGTGAGTGCGGACTACCTAAACAGCGACGAAGTAAAATTTGCAAATTTAGGCTCTCTAAACAGCGAAATTTATTATATTCAAAGTATCCCAAGGATCGGTTTGGCCGTGGTTTCAAGCTATCCTGTGGATAAATTTATAAAAGAAAATTTACTATTTTTACTAATCTGCGTCGCATTTTTAGCCGCAGGCGGATTTTTTACCTTTTCTTACACCAAATTTGTCAAAAACTCGGTCATAAAGCCCGTTTTATCTATCAAAAATTTAGTCGCAAAAGCCGGCGACGGCGAGGAGATCAAAGCATACGCGAAATTTGGCTCGGTAGAAGAATTTGATCAAATCTCGGACGAGATCGTCAAATTTTACGGAGATTTCGGCGAGAAAAAGGCGAAATTTGAGGAGTATTCGCGTAAATTCGGATTTTTGTTTGAAAAAGGACCTTTTATCTTGCTGTTAATCGACGCAAAAAGCGGTAGGATCGTCGAGGCGAGCGCGAGAGCGTGCGAGTTTTACGGATTTAGCGAGGAAGCGATAAAAAGCAAAAATTTAGCCGAGCTAAACGCGTCAAATTTGACCGATATGAAAACGCAGCAAGAAGGCGAAGGAGAAATTTACGAAACGAACCATTTTGCCGCGGGCGGCGAGATAAGGCAGGTGCGCATCTACAAACAAAACTACGAGTTACCCGGCGGCGAAAAGATTGGCTTTTGCGTCGTAAAGGATGTTACGAAGAGCAACATTTTAAAGAAAAACGCGCAAAAGCAAAGCGAGATAGACGCGCACTCGCCGCTATTTAGCGTGGTTTGGAAGGACCGTTTTATAGGCGATATATCAAGCGTTTCTGACAATATCGAGCGCGCGCTGGGATACAAAAAAAGCGAAATACTATCAAACGAATTCGAGTTTAAAAACATCATCCATCCAGATGACCGAGATAGGCTCGCGAACGAATTTAACATCAAATTTAGCCTATTTAACGCGGCTTCGCTCAAAAAAGAGAACGAGTCGCTGCAGTCTTGCAGGCTGATAAGGAAAAATCTAGAGGTCATAAACTGTAGCGTATTTATCAAATTTATCTCAAAAGACGGCAGAACCGTGGACGAGGTGATTGGGTATTTTATCGAGAGCAAGCTGGCGGCAAATTTGACCGCAAAAACCGGCATGGAGATAGCGCGACTAAACGATAGCAAAGAGTACGCGTATAAAAATACGATTTTAAGCTTGTTTGCAAACGCGCAAGAAGCCGTCGCAGTAGTCGGGTTAGACGGAGTATTTTTAGACGCCAACAAAGCCTTTTGCAAGATAAGCGGCTATCCCAAAGAAGAAGCCATCGGCAAGCCGTCGAATTTACTAAAATCAGGCGTGCATGATGATAATTTTTACGAACATATGTGGAAGAGGTTGTTGAAAAAAGGCTTTTATAGCGGCGAAATTTATAATAAGCGTAAAAGTGGCGAAATTTATCTTGAGCAGCTTAGTATCGCGACCGTTTATGGCGGCTCAAAGCCTAGCTACTTCGTAGCTGCGTTTCACGAGCTGCCGTGGGTAGAGCCTGAGATAAAACAGAATGAATCAAAAGCAAAGGAGCAAGAGTGAGCGAATTTGACGCGAGCGTTTACGAGCACGAGATACCAAGCGGCACGAGGCTGTATTTCGGACAAAGCGCGAAACTAAAAAGAAAGATCGAGCGTGCGGCGAGCGAAATTTTGGAGAAAAACGGATTTCACGAGATCGTGACGCCATTTTTCTCGTATCATCAGCACCTAAGCGTGCAGCCCACGGCTCTGGTGCGCTTTAGCGATCACGAAAATCACCAAATCAGCCTGCGCGCCGATAGCACCGTGGATGTCGTTCGCATCGTGCTTAGACGCCTAAAAGACACCGAGCCTAAGCGCTGGTTTTACATCCAGCCGGTTTTTAAGTATCCTAGCACCGAAATCTATCAAATCGGCGCAGAGCTAATCGGCGAGAGCGATCTGGCTACCAGCGTCAAGATCGCAAAGGAGCTTTTTGAGTCGTTTGACCTCGCGCCCGTGCTGCAAATCAGCCACATCGCGATCCCGCAGATCGTATGTAGGCTGCTAAATTTGCCTATTTCGATATTTGAGCACGGCGAGATCGAAAAAATCCTAAATCAAAACGAAGAGTGGCTAAAAAGGCTAGCCTTCGTAAATACGGTCGAGGGCATCGACGAGATCTTGCCGGTAGTGCCGGATGAGATAAAAACCGCACTGCTTGAGATAAAAGAGCTGGCGCAGGCGGTAAAATATGAAAATTTAAGAATTGTTCCGTTATATTATTCAAAGATGCGGTATTATGGTAAGCTGTTTTTTAGATTTTTGGGCGGCAACGCCGTGCTAAGCGGCGGCGGCAACTACGAGATAGAAGGCATCAAAAGCAGCGGATTTGGCGTATATACCGACGCATTAATCGAAAATTTGGATCAAAAGGAGAGAGTATGAGCAAGGCTGACGTGATAGTGGGCGTGCAGTGGGGAGACGAAGGCAAGGGCAAGATCGTAGATCTGCTAAGCGGCGGCTACGATATGGTGTGCAGATGTCAAGGCGGACACAACGCGGGTCACACGATCGTCGTAGAGGGCAAGAAAATCGCACTGCATCAGGTTCCATCGGGCATACTTCATAAAAATATAATCAACATCATCGGCAACGGCGTCGTGCTCTGCCCGGCCGAGATAATCGAAGAACTAAAGCAGTTCGGAGACGTTTCGGGGCGGCTATTTATCAGCGACAAGGCGCATTTAAATTTGCCCTATCACGCGCAAATAGACCAAGCCAAAGAAAAGGCCAAAGGCGCGCACGCCATCGGCACGACGGGCAAGGGCATAGGGCCTGCGTATAGCGACAAAATCAGCCGCAGCGGACACCGCGTAGGCGAACTAAAAAATCCCGAGAAACTTTGCGACGCGATTCTGGCCGATTTTGCGGCAAATAAAGCGTTTTTAGACGTTTTAGGCGTCAAAGCGCCCGCTCGCGAGGAGCTTTTGGGCGAGCTAAAGAGCTACGAGGCGGCACTGGGTAAATTTATCGTAGATACCACGCATATGGTGTGGGATGCGATAGACGCGGATAAGAAAATCTTGCTAGAAGGCGCGCAGGGCACGTTGCTAGACATCGATCACGGCACGTATCCTTTTGTAACTAGCTCAAACACCGTAACTGCAGGCAGTTGCAGCGGTATCGGACTAAGCCCTAAAAACGTCGGCGAGGTGACCGGTATCATCAAAGCCTATACCACGCGCGTTGGCAACGGCGCATTTCCGACCGAGGATATGGGCGAGGACGGCGAAAAGATACGCGATATCGGACGCGAATACGGCGCTACGACGGGCAGACCGCGCCGCACGGGTTGGTTTGACGCGGTAGGCGTGAGATACGCGGCGAGACTTGACGGCGTGGATAAATTTGCGCTGATGAAGCTTGACGTTTTAGACGGTTTTAAAAAGGTAAAAATCTGCAAAGCCTACGAGAAAAACGGCAAGATAATCGAGTATTTCCCAAGCGATTTGGAGGGCGTAAAGCCGGTCTATGAGGAGCTTGAGGGCTGGGATAAGGTAGAAGGAGCGCGTAAATTTGAGGATTTACCCGCAAATGCAAAGGCCTTTATCAAGCGCATCGAGGAGATCACGGGCGTAAAAGTCGGCATAGTATCCACGAGCCCGGAGCGTGAAGACACGATAGTTCGCTAAGATGAAAAGCAAATTTACGCAAATCGTAAATATAAAAAAGCGAAATTTAGACAAAATCGAGCTAAATTTAGCAAGAACCAGAAACGAAGCGGCGATGATAGAGGGCTTCATAGCGCAGGCTGCCGAGCAAATTTCAAAATTTGAAATGCCATCCAGCGGCTCTGCGGCCGATCTGCGCGGATCGCTGGAGCTTCTGGGCGCGATGCGGCGAGAAAAAAGTCTGCTAACCGAGCGGCTCGAGCTAATGAAAAAAAACATCGCGCACCTCGAGCGGCAGTACAAGGCGGCAAATTTGGAGTACGAAAAGATGAAATACCTGCAAACGCAGGACTTTAGCGCGCAAATAGAAAAGATAAAAAAGGCCGAAGCTACGGCTCTGGACGAGTTTGCGACGATGAATTTTACTAGGAAAAAAGAGGCGAAAGCTTGAAAAAAATTTTGATTTTACTAACTTTAAATTTATGCGTTTGGGGTGCAAACGACGTAAACGCTCAAAGCGCGAGCCAAAGCGGCTTTAAGATCCCAGTGGACTGCGTTTCGATATTTGAAACTAGAAAAGACGAGCTAAAAAGAGAGCTTGCCAAAATAGACGAAGCAAGGCAGAGTTTGGAGGCTTTTCGGGCGAGTTCGGCGGCGCTTTTTGAGGAGCGAAACGCCAAGCTAGCCGTCAAAGAGGCCGAGATAAACGCAACTCTAGCTCGCGCGCAAGAGGAAAAAAAGCAGACCGAGCAGCTGATAAAGAAAAACGAGGAAATCGTAAAAGAGCTAAGAACGATGACTAGCGACAAGGTCGGCGAGACCTACGGCAAGATGAAAGACCAAGCTGCCGCCGACGTGCTAAGCGCGATGGATAGGACGGACGCGGCTAGCATTATGTACTCGTTAAGCCCTAAAAAAATCTCCGCGATAATGGCAAAAATGGAGCCTACCGCAGCGTCTGAAATCACGCTTTTAATCAAGCAAGGCCCGCCATTTATAAAAGCCGAAAAAAACGTAACGCAGGAAGTCTCACCGACTTCGCCCGACGGCCCGGCGGGAAATCTGCTAAATTTGTAAATTTGGGCTATAGCGCTCTAAATTTAGCTTGGCTCGCGTCTAAATTTGAGCTCAAATTTGCGCGGGTAATGCGAAAGCCAAATTTACCTTTGGCGGTCAAATTTGACTCCAAAGGCTAAATTTTATTGCCGTCAAATTTAACGCTAAAACCTAAATTTAACTAACACCCAGTCTTAAAAAAGCCAAAAATACTTTAATCCGAGCGTCAAATTTTGCTTCAAATTTTACCAAAAACAAACGCTTGCCAAAACAAAAACTCCGTGAGATTTTAGGTATTTCTTACCAAATTTTGGTTAAAATCAAGCCCAAAAAGAGAGGTAAAAATGCGTATAAAACTCCCACACACACCCTACATCGCGCACAAAATCGCTATTGATTTATTAAAGTCCGGATTCGTAAATTTAACGCGCGGAGTAGAGCCCGTAGCGGCATGCGCGAAAGAAATTTTAGATAACGATTTGCAAAAAGAAAAGGCTCTTGAAGAGCGCGTAAACGAGGTGCTCGCCGAGAACGAAGACGATATGGAGAGCATGCAAGTTGATAGAAAAAATATGTTTTGGCTCGTAAAAAAGAAGCTAGCTAAAGAGTACGGCGTAATACTTACGTACGAAGACCGCTTTAGCAACGTCGCCCACCTAGTGCTTGAGGGCGCTTGGAAAAAGGGGCTCATCGACTACACGGTTTCCGAAAATCGTATCAAAAACATCATCTATGGCTCGATCGAAGAGTATATAAAAACGTATGAAATTTTACAAGACGTGGTCATCGACAAGATCGACGGCTACAAGCGCAAGCTGATCCCGGGCACCGAGGAGTACGACATCGTATTTGAGCGGCTGTACGAGGACGAACTAAGAAAACGAGGCATGCTGTGAGAGCTTATATCTACCTTGAAAACGGCGTTTTTTTGCAGGCGAAGGCCTTTGGCGCGAGCGGCACGGCTAGCGGCGAAATGGTCTTTAACACGAGCCTAACTGGCTATCAGGAGATCATGAGCGATCCTAGCTATGCCGGGCAGTTTATTGTTTTTACTATGCCCGAGATCGGCATAGTGGGCGTAAACGAGGACGATATGGAGAGCGCGAAAATTCACGCTAGCGGCGTTTTGATGAGAGATTTTAACGCTACTACATCAAATTTCCGCTCGCAAAAAAGCTTGGAAGAATTTTTCAAAGAGCAAGGCAAATTTGGCGTTTACGATATCGACACGAGATTTTTAACCAAGATGTTGCGCGATAACGGTGCGCTACACGCAGTGATATCGACTGAAATTTCAGACGAAAAAGAGCTAAAAAAGCTGCTTGAAAACTCTCCTAGAATCTCAGAGATAAACTACGTCGCAAAGGTAAGCACCGAGCAAATTTACGCTCACGAAAAGGGCGCTTGGGATCATGCGAGCAAAGCCTACTCTGCGCTAAAATCAAACGGCAAAAAGATCGCCGTCATCGACTACGGCGTAAAGCGAAATATCCTAAACGAGCTTTGCGAAATGGGCCTTGAGACTCAAATTTACCCGCACGACGTGCAAGCAGACGAGCTCATCGCTAAATTTAACAAAGGCGAGATAAACGGTGTGTTTCTCTCAAACGGTCCAGGCGAGCCAAAGGCCCTAAAAAACGAGATCGCGCAGATAAAAAAGCTGATCGAGGCGCGAGTGCCGATTTTCGGTATTTGCCTCGGCCATCAGCTGCTTAGCAACGCGTTTGGCTTTGAGACATACAAGCTAAAATTCGGTCAGCACGGCGCAAATCACCCGGTTTTAAATTTGCAAACTAAGGCGGTCGAGATAACGGCGCAAAATCACAACTACAATGTTCCAGAGGAGATTGCGCAGGTCGCCGAGATCACGCATAGAAATCTTTTCGACGGCACGATCGAGGGCGTGAAATACAAGGATTATCCTATATTTTCGGTGCAGCATCACCCCGAGGCTAGCGGCGGGCCGAGCGAGAGCAAATATATCTTTAAACAATTTTTAGAAATTTTATAGTTGCTAGTCGCGGTCAAATTTGAGTTAAATTTAGGGTTAAATTTGCGGGCCGAATTTAACCCCGGCGCGGCTAAAATTCGCAAATGAAATTTATCGGTCAAATTTGATGAGTGGCGCGGAGTTTGTTTCGATTTTGAGCGTCGCGGCGCTTAGCTCGGTTGGCCACTGCGTAGGCATGTGCGGCGGTTTTGCTATCTTGCTCGCGCGGTTTTTGAGCGGCAAAGGTAAAATTTTTAGCGCGGCGATGATAGTGGGATATAACCTAGCTAGAATTTGCGCTTATATGCTACTTGGCTTTATTTTCGGGTCGTTTGGCGGCGTATTTACGCTATCTCTTGCGGCGCGAGGCTACTTGTTTTTTGCCGTCGGCGTTTTTATGGCGGTTTTGGGCGTGGCGCTCGTTAGACGCGGGACACTGTTAAATTTTATCGAGAAAAACGCATTTTTATCCAAAATTTTAAACGAAAAAATGAAAGCTGCGATCGCTAAAAATAGCGTGCCGGGGTTTTTAGCGCTCGGGTTTTTAAACGGACTGCTGCCGTGCGGGGTGGTTTATTATTTTTTAGCTTTAGCCGTAGCTAGCGGCAGCGGGGCAAAGGGCGCGGCGATCGCGGCTACGTTTGGTGCGGTTAGCTTTTTTGCGATGAGTTTTTACGCGCTGGTTTTAAAGGCAGTGAGCGAAAAATTTAAAAAGCAGGCGCTAAATTTAAGTGGCGCGGCGATAATAATTTACGGAATTTATCTATCTTATACAGGATTTGCGGCGAGCAATGGATAACATCAAAGCAAGATTTAGGCAGTATCAAGAGGCTATCGAGACCAGCAATATAGTCTCAAAGACCGACACGAACGGCACTATCACCTTCGTAAACGACGAGTTTTGCAAGATGTCTGGCTTTACGCGCGAGGAGCTAATCGGCGCAAATCACAACATCGTGCGCCATCCCGAGGTGCCAAAGGAGGTTTTTGCGCGGCTTTGGGATACAATTTTAGCCAAAAAAGTGCACAAAGGCACGATAAGAAATCGCACCAAGGACGGCCGCGACGTCTATCTAAACACGACTATCATCCCGATTTTGGATTTAAGCGGGCAGATCGAGGAGTTTCTTGCGATCAGGTACGACGTGACGGACGTGATAAATTTAAACAACGAGCTTGAAAAGACGAAAAAAGAGCTGTTAAATTTAAACGAAAATCTCGAAAACAGGGTCGCCGAGCAGACGGCCAAGCTCGTAAATTTAAACCAAAATCTAGAAAATTTGGTAAAGGCAGAAATCAAAAAAAACGAGGAAAAAACCAAAATGCTTTTTTTGCAGTCGCGTCTAGCCTCGATGGGCGAGATGATCGCAAACATCGCTCACCAGTGGCGTCAGCCGCTAAACGAGCTTAGCATTACGCTTTTTAAACTAAAAGAGAGCGTGAAGGCAACCGAGAAATTTGAAGCCGGCTACGAGCACGCAAAACGCGTGATAAAGGGTATGTCGCAGACGATCGAGGATTTTAGAAACTTTTTTAGCGTCGAGCGCGAGAGGGAGCTTTTATTTCCTTCGGCTGCGGTAGAAAACGCGCTAAAGATGGTACAGGGAACCTACGAAAAAGAGGGCATAGACGTAAAATTGGAGCTAAAAAGCGAAGGTCAAATTTACGGCTTTGAGTCGCAGCTTTGCCAGGCCGTGATTATCCTACTTTCTAACGCCAAAGATGCGCTGGCAAATAAAAAAGACGATAAAAAAGTAACGCTAACGTTAGAAACAAAGGATAAATTTGCTATCATAAGAGTAACGGATAACGCCGGCGGTATAAAAGAGGAGATAATGGACAAGATTTTTGAGCCGTATTTCACCACCAAACACCCGAGCGCAGGTACGGGCATCGGTCTATATATGCTAAAAAGCATAGCCAAAAATCACGGCGGAAGCGCCGGCGCTAAAAACGTAAAATTTGGAGCGGAATTTGAGATAAAGCTGCCGCTAAAGGATGAAAAATGAAAAAATTTAAAGAGCTAACGCTACTGCTAGTCGAGGACGAGGATGGCATAAGGGAGTCGATGCAAGAGGTTTTTGGCGGCGTATTTCAAAAGGTCATCTTGGCCTCAAACGGCGACGAAGGGCTTAAGAAATTTAAAAAATTTAGCCCTGATATCGTGATAGCCGACATCATGATGCCTATCATGGACGGGCTTGAGATGTCAATGCAGATAAAAGAGTTCTCAAAAAACACTCCCGTGGTGATCCTAAGCGCGTATAGCGAAAAGGAAAAACTACTAAAAGCTATCGACGTAGGTATCGATAAATACGTCATCAAGCCTATCGACATGGACGAGCTTTTCGCCCTGCTGGAGCAGATCGTAAAAACTAAAATCATAGGCGCCGATATCATCGAGATTTCGGGCGGATATTCGTTTAATCAAACCAAAAAAGTACTCGTAAAAAACGGCGTCGAGATCGCGCTAACCAAAAAAGAGCTAGCCTTTATCTCGCTTTTGGTTAAACGTATCGGCACGCTTGTTTTAACCGAGGAGATTAGAAACGTGGTGTGGTTTGGCGAAAAGGTAAACGATCCGGCCGTTAGGACGTTTATCAAACGAATACGCGATAAAGTGGGCGCCGGTCTCATCAAAAATTCGCCGGGTCTTGGCTATAAAATCGAGCTAAAAAAGTAAAATTTGAAACGTAAATTTAGGTCGGTTAAGCGATTTTACACTAAAAATCTAATAAAATAACAATCTAATAACAAAATAAACAAAGGAGGATATCGATGCGACTAGACAGGGCGCTAAGCTACGACTACACG
Source organism: uncultured Campylobacter sp. (assembly GCA_937965895.1). Taxonomy (GTDB): domain Bacteria; phylum Campylobacterota; class Campylobacteria; order Campylobacterales; family Campylobacteraceae; genus Campylobacter_A. Next base: position 15,661 of record CALCKS010000144.1, on the reverse strand, counting down.
GTCGCCAAGTATTTTATGTTCGCGACGATACTGTTTGGGATAGTCGGTATGAGCGTCGGCGTTTTCATAGCGTTTCAGATGGCATATCCGGACTTAAACTATCTCGCGGGCGAATACGGCACCTTTAGCCGCCTAAGACCGCTACACGCGGCGGGCGTGATATTCGGATTTATGCTCTCTGGCGTATTTGCGACGTGGTACTACATCGGACAAAGGGTTTTGAAGGTCTCGATGAGCGAGTCGCCGTTTTTGATGACGGTGGGCAAGCTGCACTTTTGGATATATATGCTGGTTATGGCAGGCGGCGTATTTAGCCTACTTGCCGGCGTTAGCACGTCAAAAGAGTACGCCGAGCTAGAGTGGCCGCTAGATATCGGCGTGGTCGTGCTTTGGGTGCTTTGGGGCGTTAGTATATTTGGTCTTATCGGTATCCGCCGCGAGAGAACGCTTTATATCTCGGTTTGGTATTTTATCGCGACGTTTTTAGGTATCGCGATGCTTTATTTGTTTAACAACATGGCCGTACCGACCAAGCTAGTTTCTGGCTACGGCAACTGGTGGCACTCGGTCTCGATGTACGCCGGAGCCAACGACGCGCTAGTGCAGTGGTGGTACGGGCATAACGCCGTGGCGTTCGTGTTTACCGTGCCGATAATCGCTCAAATTTACTACTTCCTCCCTAAAGAGAGCGGTCAGCCGATATTTTCTTACAAGCTCTCGATTTTCTCGTTTTGGAGCCTGATGTTCCTTTACCTTTGGGCGGGCGGACACCATCTGATCTACTCTGCGGTGCCTGACTGGATGCAGACGATGGGTTCTGTGTTTTCGGTGGTTTTGATACTTCCGTCTTGGGGTTCAGCCATAAATATGCTTCTAACGATGCGCGGCGAGTGGCAGCAGCTTAGAGAAAATCCTCTTATCAAATTTATGATTTTGGGCTCGACGTTTTATATGTTTTCGACTCTTGAGGGGCCGATTTTAGCGATCAAGTCCGTAAACGCCCTCGCGCACTTTACCGACTGGGTGCCGGGGCACGTGCACGACGGTACGCTAGGTTGGGTCGGATTTATGACGATGGCGGCGCTTTATCACATGACGCCTCGCGTATTTAAACGCGAAATTTACTCGAAATCCTTGATGGAAACTCAGTTTTGGATACAGACTATCGGTATCGTGCTTTATTTTTCATCGATGTGGATCGCGGGCATCACTCAGGGTATGATGTGGCGCGCGACCGACGAATACGGAAATTTAGCCTACTCGTTTATCGATACGGTGATAAATATCGTGCCGTACTACTGGATCAGAGCCGTGGGCGGACTGCTATATCTGCTTGGATTTTTTATCTTTGTTTATAATATCTACAAGAGTTTTGGCGCCAAATCGCTCGAAAAAGAGCCGCTAAGCGCGAGTCCTGCGGGCGTAAAGGAGGTTGCTAATGTTTAGTTGGTTAGAAAAAAATCCCTTCTTTTTCGCGGTTATGGTTTTTATATTTATCGCCTATGCGGGCGTGATCGAGATCTTGCCTGATTTTGCCAACAGAGCTAGGCCGCTAGAGGGAACCAAGCCGCCGACGGTTTTACAACTTGCGGGCAAACACGTATATATGAAAGATAGCTGTAACGCCTGCCATACGCAGCAAATTCGCCCTTTTAAGGCCGAGACCGATAGATACGGCATGTATTCGCTTAGCGGCGAGTATGCGTTTGACCGTCCGCATCTTTGGGGATCAAAGAGAACCGGCCCCGACCTTTGGCGCGTGGGCAACTACCGCACTACCGACTGGCACGAAAATCACATGAAAGAGCCGACCTCTGTGGTGCCGGGCTCTATAATGCCTGCTTATAAGCATCACTTTAGCAATAACGCCGACATCGAGACGGCATACGGCGAAGCGGTAACGACGAAAAAGGTATTTGGCGTACCGTACGACGTAGAGGGCATGCCAAAACTCGGCACCTACGAGGAAACGCAAGCGGCCGCCAAAGAAGAAGCCGCCGCTATAGTTGAAGAGATGAAGGATGAAGAGGTTAAAAAGGCCTTCGAGCGCGGAGAGATCCGCGAGATAGTGGCGCTCATCGCCTATCTAAATAGCTTAAAATAGGCAAATTTATGGACGCGCAAACTCTAAGAGAGCTCCAAGGATACGGAGCTTTTATCTTTCTAGCCGTGTGCGCCGCTCTTCTTTACGGATACTATTTTCATCTTTATAGATCCGAAAAGAGCGGCAGGCGAGACTACGAAAGATACTCCGATCTTGCCCTAAAAGACGGCATAGACGAGGAAATTTTAGAGTCTGCGTCCATAGAGCAAAACGCTAAAAAGGAAAAATAATGCAATGGTTTAATTTAGAAGATAACGTAAATTTACTGGGGCTTATCGGAGCTATTGCTATCGTTTTGGCCACGGCTTTCGTCGTAAGTCGCTTGGTCGGGCAGATGAAGGTAGCAAAACCTAAGGCCGAGCTTAGCGAGCATAGCTGGGACGGCATAGGCGAGTACAAAAATCCTCTGCCGCTGGGCTGGGCGATAGTTTATGCGATATGTATCGTCTGGGCCTTGTGGTATATGATCGCCGGCTATCCGGTAAACTCCTACTCGCAAATCGGCGAATACAACGAAGAAGTCGCTGCCGCAAACGCTAAATTTGAAAAACGCTTCGCAAACGTGGACGCCAAGACGCTTCACGCCATGGGCGAAAGCCTGTTTTTAGTGCAGTGCTCCTCCTGCCACGGCATAACGGGCGATGGTATAAACGGCAAGTCCGCAGACCTTTCCAAATGGGGTAGCGAAGAGGGGATATATGATACGATAATGAACGGCTCAAAAGGCCTAGAGTATCCGATGGGCGAGATGCCTGCGGGTATGGCGGACGAAGAGGGCGCAAAGGCGATCGCGGCCTACATCGCTAAGGAAATTTCCGGTATAAAAAAGACTAAAAACGAAAATTTGGTAGAAACGGGCAAGGAGCTATTTGCGACCTGCGCGGCGTGCCACGGCGAGGACGGCAAAGGCATGGAGGGCAACTCTCCTGATCTATCTAAATACGGCACGGCGTCCTTTGTTGAGGACGTATTACAACGCGGTAAAAAGGGCGCTATCGGTACGATGCCTAAATTTAGCGACGGCAGATTAAACGCTTTACAGCAAAAAGCCGTCGGCGAGTACGTCATCTCGCTTTCTAAAGGAGAATAAATGGAAAACACGAATCGAAACGTTTTCGGTCTACACGGCGTGACGGGGCTACTCATTGCGACCGGGCTACTACTAGCGATCCTAGCGGCACTCATGTACTACGCGATCAAGCTCCAGCAAGAAGTCGCGCAAAAGCCATACACGCTAAACGCCTCCGAGCTAAAGATGAAAAGCGCGGATAACGCCAAGCAAGTGCGCGTGAAGGAGTAGCTATGCAAGCGATTTTGGAAAAATTTATCGTCGCCGGACTTATTGCGGCGGCGGCATTTACGGCGTGGGCGGTGCTAACGCCAAATCACCTTTTCGTGGGATGAAATTTGATAAATCAAAGAGCGCAGACCTTGCCGCTCTTTTTCAAATTTTACGTTTAAGTCCTAGCGGTTCGCTTTACTTTTTGCGCGAAAATACGCGACTGGGCCGATGAAGTTTATAAATTATACTAGCTCAAATTTGACTGCGATCGCTTTTTTTCGGAGCGTTAAATTTACAAGGAGCTTTCTAAATTTAAATTTGACTGCATTTCGCCGCTTCTCTGTGCTCAAATTTGCAAATTTGACTCGCGCATTTTTTATTTTTTTATTTTTTCTTTTTTACGGCGCGGCGAGTTTGCAGGGCTCAAATTTGCCTCGCGAGATAGTTTTGGTAAATCAAAATATATTAAGCCCCGCAGTAAGCGATAAAATCGCGGTTTTAGGCGAGGAGCTAGCGAGTAAAAGCGGCGTGTTTGCAGGGGTCGCGGTTTATGAGAGCTTGGATGGCAAAACGCTAAAAGAAGCCGCCGCGCAGTTAAATTTAACCCCGCCTTACGCACTTTTGATGCTTGCTAAAGCGGAGCATAAGGTGGAAATTTTTGCCGACCCGCAGACGCTAAAGCTTTTTGATAAAGAGAAAATTTTAAGTCCGTATCCAAGCTCGGGCTCGATTTTACCGATACTAGCGTCAAAAAACGGCAAAGATATCTTTAACGCCGCCATGCTAAACGGCTACGCGGATCTCGCTGAGCAGATCGCAGCGAGCAAAGGCGTCGCCCTGCAAAACGCTATCGGTAGCCAAAATCGCCGCACGCTTGATGTGTTTAGGATTTTCATCTACGGCTCTATCGCTCTTGTGATTTGCGCCGCCGCATTTAGAAAATTTAGGAGGAAAAATGGCTAAAAACTACTGGCCTCACGCTATCGTTACCGCACTTATTTTGATAGTCGCCTCCTGCGTAGCAACCGTCGCTTTGGCCGTAAAAAACCCCGTGGAGATGGACGGTTTTTACTTCGAGCGCTACCAAAACGTCGATGAAAATATAAACGAGATCGAGGCTAGTCAGCGTAGATTTGACGCCAAGTACGCTCTTAAATTTGAGCCTGAATTTGACGGATTAAACGGATATTTTGCGATCGCCGTCGCGACTAAAAACGGCTCTTTGGCGCCAAATTTCACGCACGAGATTTTGCTAACCAGACCCGCGACGAACGAGCAAAATCAAAATTTATACGCCAAATTTGACGGGCAAATTTTAAAAACAGCGCCCGTAGCACTCCCCAAAAAAGGTAGATGGCAAATTTTGCTAAAAATCTCTGACGCAAACGACACGGGTTTTTATAAATTTAACTTCGAAGCGCGCTAGTTTTCTTTGATTTTCAGCCGCTCTGGGCTATCATTTCGCCAAAAAACAAAGAGCCTCTATGCAAAATTTAGACCAACTTTACATCTTTACCAACTCGCGAAAGATCCGCGAATTTAACGCGAAATTTCAAAACGAACTCGTGCCAAAGGCGATGACGATAGCGCAGTTTGAGCAAAAGGCCGTGCTAGTGCCGGGGCGCTTTGAGGCGGACGAGGCGTACGCGCTGGTGCTGATGCAGCGAGCCTGCGCGAGCGTGAGAGAGGCATCCGAGCGGCTGCGTATCCCGTCGGAGTTTTTCGCGTTTTTGAAGAACAACGACTATCTTTTTAGCTTTTTTAAGGAGCTTGCCATCAGCAAAAAAAGCGTTGCGGATCTAAAATTTAGCGACATTTACGCCGATTACGAGGAGCATCTGGGTATCCTTGAGGCGGTGCTCGCAGGCTATAAGGAGCTGCTCGCGGCCGAAAATCTATACGACGGTATCGTGCTGCCTGAAATTTACGAGTTAAACGACGGATTTGTTAGGGAATTTCGCGAGATTTATCTCGAAGTAGACGGCTTTTTGAGCGAATTTGAGTGGGAGCTGTTTGACGAGATAGCCAAGCTAACGATGCTAAAAATCATCTTTCAAACCAGCAAATTTAACAAAAAACTGATCTCAAAACTGGCTGAAATCTCTGGGCTAGATGCAAGCGAGTTTAGTCTATACGGCGAATTTGAGCTAAATTTGAGCACGCGCGAGCTAAAAAAAACGGGCTCCGTGCGCAAAAATCCGCTCGTTTTAAAAAGGAGTTTCGGTGCTAGGAGCTTGCAGGCGGCCTACGCGATGGCAAAGGCTAGCGAGTTCGTGGCTGATGGCATCAAGCCCGAAAACATCGCCGTTATCTTGCCTGACGAGAGTTTTGCCGAGATCTTGCGCCTGCACGACCGCGGCAAGATGTTTAACTTCGCGATGGGTGAGAGCTTTACGCGCACGCGGTTTTTTCAAATTTTAAAGTGCATGGTAACTGCAATAAACGACAAAATCCGCGTAAATTTGAGCGAGGATAACTATAAAAATTTCAACGAAATCGAGTTTAATCTGCATGAATTTGGCGTTAGCGGCGAGCTGTTTGAGAAATTTAAAAACGGTTTTGAGGCGCCTTGCTCGTTTGAGGATTTTAGGGCGCTTATGGAAGAGATTTTGGCGTGCGAGAGCGACCACGCCGCCGCACAAAAAACGCGCGAGGAGCTATTTTACGCGCAGAGTTTGGCGCGGTATTTTAGCTTTACGCTGCGTCAAATTTGCGAGATATTTTTGATAAAGCTATCTCGCCTAAGACTCGATCACGTGGGCGGCGGCAAGATCGGCGTGATGGGCATTTTGGAGAGTCGCGGACTAAAATTTGAGGGCGTCATAGTGCTTGATTTTAACGACGATTTAGTGCCAAAGCGCAGCGTAAACGAGATGTTTTTAAGCTCGCGCGTGCGCCAAAAAGCGGGCCTCATCGGCTACGTCGACCGCGAAAATTTGCAGAGATTTTACTACGAGAGCCTAATCGGCGGCGCGAAAAAAGCGGCGATATGCTACGCGGCAAACGAGGAGAAAATCGCGTCGAGATTTCTCGGCGAATTTAATGCCGTGGAGGATGCGAGATACGGCGACGAAAGCTATGCGGCGCTGTTTAACGGCGAATTTGACGCAAAGGCCGATTTTGCGGATGAGCAAAATTTCGAGGGCGAGATTAACCCGAGTCTTGACGAAAAGAACGAGGCTAAGCCAGGTCAAATGAAAATCGCCAAAGAGCGGAGTTTGTTTGAATTTGACGAAGCGGACGGCGAGCTAAATTTAGCCGACAAATTTGACGAAAACGGGGCGCAAAACAAAATGCCGAGCCAAAATCAGCAAGCCGTAAATTTGATAAATTTTACTCGAAAAACGCTCGCAAAGCCTAAGATTTTCGAGCAGGATATCATCGTAAAGCACGATTTTTTCGCTATCCCGCTCTCTTTTAGCAGGCTAAATACCTATTTACAGTGCCCGCGGCGGTATTATTACAGATATATTCTAGGCGTAAAGCCGCCCGTGATGCCGCAAACCGCGTCTGCAGCGGACTTTGGCAACTCGCTACATAGGGCGCTTTTTGAGTATTACTCTAAATTCGAGCGATTTGATCTCGCTAAATTTGAAACGGTGCTAAGAGAGCTAAACACGCCGCCGCTAGAGCGCGAGATAACGATGATAAAGATGGAGAAATTTAAGCAGCTAGAGGACGCCAGATATGAGGACGGATGGCGCGTGCATGGGCTTGAAAAAGAGCTTGATAGCGTGTTCGCGGGCGTGCGCATAACCGGCAAAATCGACCGCATAGACGGGCGCGGCGGCGAGCTAGCGGTGATTGATTACAAAAGCGGCAAATTTGACGCCAAATCGCTGCAACTGCCCTTTTACGAGGCGCTCGTGGGTAGGCCTTGCGAGGGGTACTTTTACGATCTTAAAGATAATATGAACTTGGTGGCGGGCGAAGCTAGCACGGAGGCGCTGGGCGAGGCGATCGAACAGCTAAAATCCATCAACAACACGCTGATAAATTTCGGGGAGGCCAAGGGCGCGATGAGCGAATACGAAGACTATAAAATTTTAGTGAAAGGCGAGCTATGAAGCCGTTTTTGGCCCTCGAGGCGAGTGCGGGCAGCGGCAAGACCTTTGCGCTTAGCGTGCGTTTTATCGCGATTTTGCTATCAGGCGCCGACGCGCGCGAGATCACGGCGCTAACTTTTACCAAAAAGGCCGCTAATGAGATGAAAGAGCGCATCGTGCAGACCTTTTTGCGGCTCGAGGAAAAGGGCGCGGAGCTAGCCGAGCTGGAGCAAATTTTGGGCGCGAGCAGGGATAAGATTTTAGCCATGCGCGACGCGCGGGCGACTCATTTTTTAGAAAGCGATCTAAAAATCGGCACGTTTGACTCGTTTTTCGTCGGCATCCTGCGCAGCTTTTGCTTAAATTTGGGGCTAAGCGCCGATTTTGAAGTGAGCGAAAATTTAAACGAGCTACAGCGGGGCGAGTTCGTCGCGAGCGTGAGCAAGGATATGCGGCTGCTAAAAGCGCTTGCGAATTTGATAGCGACGGCCGAGCGCAGTCAGAGTAGCTTTTTTGAGAGCTTGGAGATGTTTTACGAAAATTTCGGCGAGCTAAAAAGCAGCGAAAATGCGGCATTTCCAAACGAAAGCGGCGTAGAAGAAGCGCTAAAAAATATGCGCGAATACGTCCTAGCTAGAGGCGGCGGCAAAGACGCTCAAAGCGCCGTAAAAGAGGGCAGTCCCGGCGAAATTTTAGCTCGCTCTTTTATGTCGCGCGCGAGTCTTGATTATCGCACGTTTTCTAAAATTTATACGCCGGGGCTCGACGAGATGTTTTTTACGCTAAAGGCGCGGTTAAAACGCTACTTTGACGAGCTAGAGGAGTATAAAATCGCCGAACTGGCTAGATTTTTAAAAATCTACAAAGAGTGCAAAATCTCGCTAAACAAAAGGCTAAATTCGCTCGCCTTTAGCGACGTGACGCGGCTAGTTTACGAGCTTTTAAGGGGCGGCGAAACGGACGCGCAGATGCTTTATTTTAGGCTCGACGGGCGGATAAACCACCTTCTCATCGACGAGTTTCAAGACACCAACGTCGCGCAGTACGAGATCATGCGTCCGCTCATCGAGGAAATCGTCGCCGGATACGGACAAAACGGGCTTGGCAGCTTTTTTTACGTGGGCGACGTAAAGCAGAGCATTTACCGCTTTCGCGGCGGCAAAAAGGAGCTTTTCGGCAAGCTAATGCGAGATTTTCCGCAGATCAGGACGCAAAATTTGGAGGTAAATTATCGCAGCAAAAAGGCGCTAGTTAGATTTACGAATGCTGTATTTTCGGGCAAGATCGAAAATTTTAAACCGCAAAGAACGCCACAAAAAGATGGCGAGCGAGTAAATTTGGTAGGGCAGATGCCGTATTTTGAGGCGGAGGCGGACGATCTTGGATTCGTGCGAGTAAGCAGCGGCGATGACGTAGCGGCAGAAGCGGCGCAACAGGTTAAATTTCTGCTTGGAAAAGGAGTCTGTGAAGACAATATCACCGTGCTTTGCTGGAAAAACGACGACATAAATAAAATCTCAAATTTGCTTGATGAAGCCGGCATAAAAAGCGTGAGCGAGGGTGTGACGGCGTTGCTAGCTAGCAAAAATGCGCGCGCAGTAGTGGAGTACGCTAAATTTTGCCTATTTGGTGAGCGAATTTACAAGCTAAATACCGAAGCGATCCTTGACGTAAACGCCGTAAAACTAAGCGTAAATCCGCAAAAATCGGCGCTTGAGAGCCTGCACTATCTAGCGGGCAAGCTTGGCGCAGATATGAGCGACGCGGACGTTTTGCGGCTGCTTGAACTGGCGCAGCCGTACTCAAATTTGACCGAGTTTATCTATAATCTTGATAGATTTGAAGCAAAAGCGAGCGCAAAAAGCGGCGAGGGCGTAAAAATCATGACCGTGCATAAATCAAAGGGACTGGAGTTTGAAAACGTTATCGTGTGCGATAAAATGGGCGCAGGGCGGCACGACGGGTCAAATTTTATCGCCGAATACGACGCCGACGAGGGCTCCTGGCAGGTGCGCCACAACGTCAAAAAGCAGTGCATCGACGAGGAGTTTGCTCAGCTAAAAGAAAAGGCGGCGCGGCTCGAGCGTGAAGAGGATATGAACAAGCTCTATGTCGCGCTAACGCGGGCGATCAGTGGGCTAATCATCGTAAAAAAAACGGGCGCGAACGGCAGAAACCCGAGCTTTTTTACGGCGTATGAGAGTAGTGGCGAGGTTGTCGAGTATCTTGATTTGGTTGATTTTAGCTTCGGCGAACCGACGCCTAGCAAGGCGCGAAATTTGACGTCGGCAGGCAAATTTGAGCCTATAGAGCTAGCTCAAATTTCAAAGCAAATCGTAGATGAAACTCCCAAAACCGAGGGCAAAAATCAAAAGGCGATTTATTTCGGCTTGGCGCTACACTATCTGCTAGAAATGGCGGAAAAATTTGACGAGAACTCGCTAAAAACGGCGCAAATTTCGATGCAAAACGCTTTTCATAAATTTTTGGATGAGGGCGAGCTGGATGAAATTTACGCACGTGGGCTAAATTTGATAAATGAGCCTAAATTTAAGCAAATGACGCAGGGAAAAAGGATATTTAAAGAGCAGCCTTTGCGATATGAGGGTGCGTTAAAACAGCTTGATTTGCTCTGCTTGGATGAAACCGAAATCTGCGTGATCGACTATAAAACGAGCGATAAAAACATAGATGAAAATATCGCGCAAGTGGCGGAATACAAAAAAATATTGGCTCAAATTTACCCGAGTTTGAGCGTAAAGGCGGCGATATTTTACGCTTTGCGGGAGGAAATTCAAAGCGTTGATATTTAAATATAGCTTAAATTAAGCTACTTATAAGGTGCATTTGAATACAATCACGACTTAAAATTATCTAAAGGGTAAGAAAATGACTAAAATAACAAAACCAAACGAAGTGGAGCGCGAGTGGATCGTGCTTGACGCGGCAGGCAAGCGTTTTGGTAGATTGCTAACCGAGGTAGCGACGCTGCTTCGCGGTAAGCATAAGCCAAATTTCACCCCGAATGTCGATTGTGGCGATTACGTTATCATAATCAACGCTTCTAAAGCCGAATTTACGGGCAGCAATAAAGCCGAACAAAAGCTTTATCACCGCCATTCGGGATATTTTGGTAGTACGAAAAGCGAGAAATTCGGCGAGCTTTTGGCTGACAAACCTGAAAAACTGTTCAAGCTAGCCGTTCGCGGAATGCTTCCAAAAACAAAACTCGGCAGAGAGATGATAAAAAAACTAAAAGTTTACGCCGGCAGCGAGCATCCGCACACGGCTCAAATAGCTAAAAAAGAAGGAAAATAATCATGGCGAAAGTTTATGCAACCGGTAAAAGAAAAACTGCCGTAGCAAAAGTCTGGCTAAAACCGGGTAGCGGTAAAATTTTGGTAAACGGACTTGATCTAAATACTTGGCTAGGCGGACACGAGGCTATCAAGCTAAAAGTGGTTCAACCTCTACTTTTAACAAAACAAGAGGGTTCTGTAGACGTAACTGCAACGACTCTAGGCGGCGGATACTCTGCTCAGGCTGAGGCACTAAGACACGGCATATCAAGAGCATTGGCTCTATTTGACACAGACTTTAGAGCAACTCTAAAACCAAAAGGCCTACTAACTCGCGACTCACGCGTCGTCGAGCGTAAGAAATTCGGTAGAAGAAAAGCTAGAAGAAGTCCGCAGTTCTCTAAACGCTAATAGTTTTGAGAGCGGTGCGAATTTGAGGTGCATTGATATTTATGATTATTTAATTATATTTTTTATAAATATCAAATGTTAAAACGAAATTTATAATTTTTGTGATATTATTAAAAAATACATTTCACCATGAAAGGATTTTCTATGAGAAAGATTGCTATTGCTTTAGTTGCTGCTACAGCTCTTTTTGCTGCTGATTCAGCTTACAAATATGAATTAACTCCAACTATCGGTGGAGTTCACCCTGAGGGAAACCTAGGAGTTAACGAACAGTCTGCTATCGGTTTAAGAATAGGAAGAAACCTTGAGAATTTCTTCTTAGATCATGTTGAGCTTGGTGTTAGTCATACTAATAAAATAAGAGAATATGGCGTAGACGGTAAAGCTACTAGATATTTCGTTAACGCTATTAAAGATTTCGGTCTAACTGAAAAACTATCTCTTTACGGTTTGCTTGGAGCTGGATATGAAGATGTTTCAAAAAGATTCGTCAAAAACGATGACGGCGGCTTTGGTCAATACGGCCTTGGTTTGAGATATCAAATTACCGATAACTTTGCTCTACGCGCTGAAGCGGTAGATGCTATTAAATTTGAGCATGCGGATCACAACCTATTCTATACGCTAGGTTTTGCAGTCGGCTTTGGTGCTAAAAATGCTCCTGTAGTAGCTGAAGTGGTTGAGGTTAAAGAGCAAGCCGTCGTAGTGCTTGACGACGATAACGACGGCGTTTTAAACGATGTTGATCAATGCCCAAATACACCGGCTGGCGTAGTAGTTGACGAGACTGGATGCGAGAAGGTTATCGTTCTTAGAGATATCGGTGTAAACTTCGCATTCGACAGCTACAAAATAACTCCAAAATATCTTGAGGAGATCAAAAAAGTAGCTAACTTTATGGGTGAAAACCCAGGCTACCGCGTAGTTCTAAGCGGTCACACAGATAGCGTTGGTACTGAGGCTTACAACCAAAAACTATCTGAAAAAAGAGCAAACGCAGTTGCTAAAGCTCTTGAGGAACTTGGCGTAAGCGCAGACAAGATCACTTCTATCGGATACGGCGAGCTTAAGCCTGTTGCTTCAAATAAAACAAAAGAAGGACGCGCTGAGAACAGACGCGTTGAAGCTAGATTTAACAAATAATTAGTCTAGCTTAGTAGCATGGACGAGATTAAATTCGAACTTATTTGGTCGTTAATCTCGTCCTACTCTTTAAAAATCTTAGGCTCTATCGCCATCTTGCTTATCGGCAAATGGTTAGTAGCTAAAATCTCAAATCTTATATCAAAATTAGTCATTTCTTCTAGACTTGACGAAACTCTTTCAAATTTCCTTTTAAATATTATCAAAACGCTTCTTATGGCTTTTGTGATAATAGCCGCGATCGCAAATTTAGGTGTCGAGACGTCTATGTTTGTCGCTGCGCTTGGCGCTGTCGGTCTTGCTATCGGTATGGCATTTAAGGATACTTTTTCAAACATCGGCGCAGGATTTTTGATAATATTTTTTAGGCCATTTAAGCTCAAGGACCATATCGAAGTCGCAGGCGTGCAAGGTGCGGTCAAAGAGATCAATATGTTTAGCACCGTTTTACGCACGACCGATCATAAAACTATTATCATCCCAAACGGTCGCATCATAAGTAGCAATATAATCAACTTCTCAAAAGAGGGCACTAGACGCGTCGAGCTCGTGTTTTGCATAGATTATAAAGACGATCTAAAGCTTGCAAAAGAGATTATTTTAAACCTAGCCGACGAAAATAAAAAGATCTTAAAAGAGCCAAAGCCGTTTGTCGGCGTCGGAAGCCTGGGTGAAAATAGCGTAAATTTGACTGCTAGATTTTGGTGTGCGAGTGATGATTTTTCCGACGTGCAGTTTGCTATGCTTGAGAGCGTTAAGCTTGCATTCGATGCCCAAGGTATCTCTATACCATCGCCACAGCTCAGCATCCGCTATCAGGATAAAAGGCAAGACGAGCAAATTTGATTTACCGGTTTGCACGGTTTTTCTTGGTTCTTTGGCTTCTTTTATGTGGTATGTTGTAGATTGGTTTTATGCTCGTATCCTATTTGGTCCGTAAGGCAAATAGATTAAATTTGATCCAAAATCAATACAGCACAAGCGCTTTAAAAATGTACAAATTTTGACGTATTCCTTATCTGCCGTATTGCAAAAATTAAATTTTACCGCTTTCGTCAAATTTAAAATCTAATTCATATTTTAAAGTCAAATTTGACAGCATAAACATTTTAACAAATCCTTAATTTCGGCGTCTTAGAGTGCAGTCGCATAAAATTTAGTCCAAAGCCAAAAAGTATAAATTTAAAAATCAAAAATTTACAAAAAGCTATCTTAAGGCAAATTTTAAAATACAAAAAGTAAAATCAAAGTTTATTAAAACGTAAATTCGGCTCGAAAATGCCGCCAAATTTGCAACATCAAAATAAAAAACGAAAGAAGTAAAATGAAAAAAACCATACTTTTTGACCTTGACGGTACACTCATCGACTCGACGCCCGCGATTCTTGATGGATTTGGCGCGGCATTTCGCGCTCACGGCGAACCCACACCAAACCCTGAAGCCGTCAAAGCTTTAGTCGGCCATCCGCTTGATTTTATGTTTGCCGGGCTCGGTGCGCCGACGCAACTCGTGCCCGATTATATCGCCGCGTATAAGGCGCGATACGAGCAGATTTTTTTGGAGCAAACATCTCTGCTTGAGGGTGCGGCGGGTGCGTTGGCACTTGCTAGCGAGGTCGCGGACGTGGGCGTCGTAACGACGAAAACGTCGAAATTTTCAGTCATTTTACTTGAGCACTTGGGCGTCATGAGATTTATCAAAACCGTGATCGGCAGAGACGACGTAGTAAATCCAAAACCAGACCCTGAGCCCATAAACAGGGCTCTTGAGCGCCTAGGCAAAACGAGCGCGCAAGATAAGGCGAGCACCTTTATGGTTGGCGATACGACGATGGATCTGGAGTCGGCAAAGCGTGCTGGTATCGCTGGCGTCGGGCTAGTTTGCGGCTACGGCAAGGAGGCTGACTTGCGCGAGCATTCAAATTTGATCTTTCAAAATGCATTTGAAGCGGTTAAATTTATAGCCGGCAGATGAGCTTAGCCTGCTACCGTGCTAGTTAAATTTAGCAACCAAAGCACATATTTAGGTTACTAAACTATTGTTTTTTGGTATTTTGCTGCGGTTAAAATTTAGCCGCTCGCGGGACAAAATTAAGTCAAATTTGCCGCAGACTCACAAGCAAAAGGGCAAGTTTGACTTAACTATGTGCGCCCTTTTTTAAGTGCTCAAACGTATCGATTATATCAAGATAAACGCCGTCAAAACCCGCGTTAAGAATCTTTTTTTGATACGATTCGTCGTTTCCCGTAATTATTTTTTGCCAATCCGCATCCCAATATTTGACGACATAATTTCCTTTCCAGTGCGGGTTTTCCTCTGCTAGCCAGCTGGGCTTGCCTGTTTTCCAGGCGCCATTCCAATAATACCGATAATCCTCTGCCTCGCCAGCAGATTACGAGTAGCTTTCCGCCGTCGCGTTTTGTTTTGAGCTCCCTTACTTCGGACTCGGCGTAGGCTTTTACGAAGTGAAACAAATCCATATCGTAATCCGTATTTTTGAGCGCAACGATAAGCTGCCGTTTTGTAGAAATTTTTTGCTGTTAATCAGATACAAAAAGTTTTCGGCGTCTGCAACCGTTTTTATATCTTTGGCGTTTACGTTGTGCGGGGCGTTTGGATACTTTGGAGTGGCGGTCAGGTTGCGTTTATCCGCCGCAAAACAAATAAAACCGTTTTCTTTGCTGCGCCGATACGAGGCGTCTACGTCGCTCGCGGCTGAACAATAATCGGTAGCTAACACCCACACGCCGTTTTGCGCGTAGAGGCGGCAGAGCTTAAGCATGTATTCGCTTGCATCGGCGTGGGTGGGCTCGTCGTCGCCCGAGTAGCCGTAAAACTGCGACTCGGCACCCACGGCCGAGACTGCGCATAGGTGGCTCTTCTATGCTCGCCGCTAGCAGGGCCGTCATTGGTAGTGAGTTCAAGCCCGTTTTGCGGGATGACGATAAAGTTTTTATCAAATTTTTGCCGTATTGCGAGATAGCGATGACGAAGCGGCGCATATCCTCGCGGTAGTCTGTCGCGGGTTTTGCCTTGACAGTGTGATTTTCATCTGTCACGACGCAAAAACATAAGGCGAAAAACGCGGCTAGCGGATAAAATTTTACCCATACGTCTCTTTGCTGTAAATTTAGCGGCTAAATTTTAGCAAATTTATAAAAATCGGCCGTCAAATATTTTTTGATTGTAGCTCAAATTTGGGGCTTTGGATTATTAAATTTAATCATTTTTGAAAATGTAAAGCGGCGGATTAATGATAGATTTTGGAATTTAGCTCTATAATAAAAGATTTTTAAAAAACATAAGAAAATTTAAGGCGGAAAATGGCTAAAATAATGAAAACTATGGACGGAAACGAGGCTGCGGCGCACGCGG
>CALCKS010000143.1 GCA_937965895.1 uncultured Campylobacter sp. | reverse complement strand
CCAAGACGCAAGGGGGTAGCGGGCGCAACGTGCCAAACAATGCTACGACAAACCCACACGGACTAAATCAAGGCACGCTCAACACGATGCGAGCTTTTAGAGAATTTGAGGCCCAGCTAATAGCTAGCGGTCAAGGTCACAGAGTAGGAGGAAATTATGACGACAAATGAGTTTTATGACGTATTTATGCCGATAGTCGAATACTACAAGGCTGATCTTAGCCCGGCGGTTATCGCACTTTATTTTGAGGATTTAATGGACTACGAGGCACGCGAATTAGCTGCGGCGCTAAAACTAGTTAGGCAAACGCGAAAATATCCTACGATGCCTACGTCTGCGGAAATTTTAGAAGCGCTTAACGGAGACGAGAGTGCCAAAGCGCAAAAGGCGTTAGACGAGCTGGTTTACGCGATAGGACGCTACGGACCTTATCGCAGCGTGTGTTTTAAAGACGGCGCGATAATGTCAGTAGTGCGTGCTAGGGGCGGCTGGGTAAAGGTTTGTAACCTAGAAGGGCAAGACTGGGAGAATTTTAAAAAGTGGGACTTTGCCAAGCTTTATAAGATTTACGCGAAAACTCCGCAAATTTGTCCCGATTATCTAATCGGCGAGAGCGAGGCGAATAACGGCTTTAACGGAGTAGGCGGAAATGAGCCAGTATATTTTATCGGCGGGGATAACGACGGCAAGTTTATGGGCGTGGCTAAATTTAAAGCCCTAACTGAGCAAAAATCACCTATTAAGGCGATAGTAACGGGCGCAATAAAAAGGATTGGTGCGTGAGATGAAAGCCGTATATATCACAATAGCCGAAAGCGGAGCTAGCATAATCGCAAAGGTAGCAGACGAAAACAAAAAGATACTTGATAGCTTTGAAGTAAGTCGCAAGGATGCAAGCGGAGTGCTTGAAGTATTGAGAAAGTGGAACGAAAAGCACAAGGACGAGGAAATAAGGGGGCTATTTTGAGATTAACACGAAGTGAAAACAGAGCCTACCAACTAAGACTACTTGAAGCATACCCACTTTGCCAAAAATGCGAGAAACAACAAAGCATAGAGTGTCACCATGTACGCTATGGCAGATTTGGAGCAGATAAGGACGACAGCAAGCAAATAGCCGTTTGTAGAGAGTGTCATCAATGGTGTCACGCACACAAACACGAAAGCATAGAAAAATACGAGGAGGTAGCTGATGAGAATTGGCAACGTTTCGGTGAATGTTAGGAATAAATATCACAACCACAAGACCAAAGGCTTTGATAGTGCTAAGGAATGGCGCAGAAACCAAGAACTAGAAACTTTACAGCGAGTAGGTGAGATAAGCGAATTAAAAAGACAAGTGCCCTTTACGTTAATGCCTAGCTACACAATATCAGATGAAACAACAAGACAAGGCTTTAGAACCGTGCGTGAGATCAGATACATCGCAGATTTTACCTATCGCCTTAAAGATGGCACACGCATCATTGAGGACGTAAAAGGAATGCAAACGGACGTTTTCAAGATAAAACGAAAACTACTTGAGAGAAAAATAGCCCTTGGAGTAATAGAGGGCGAGTTTAGGATTTATTAGAAAAATGGATTTACCTAATTTAAAACATCTAGACGTATTTTATGCCGTGCTTGATAAGTTTTACCCAGATTGGGAAAAACGAGAGGATCATTATTATTTAACGGAAATTTCGTTTTTAATAAGGGAAGTGTTAAATAGCCCTTATACGGACGAAACCGTTATCAATAATCTAAGAGCAAGCGAGGTAAAGAAATACCAAGCAGAGCTTAACACGCTATTAAATACGCCTAAAGAATTTTTAGATTGGGTGTTAAAGCATAGAATGACAGCAAGTAGGAGTAAGATGTGCCAAAGTAAATATTTAAGCACAAAGCCTAAACGCAAGTATAAAAAGAAAAAATATCAACAACTGACTTTATTTTAGGGGTAGATGGTGGGAAAAATAACAGACGAGATAAAAGAGAAAATTTTAGCTGACTTTCATACGGGCAAATTTTCACAAAGGGAGCTAGCAAAAAAACATAGCGTATCAAATGGCACTGTGGCCAATTTACTCAAAGGATTAACGCCAAAAAATGAGCACTTAGTGGAAGCTCAAATAACGCTATTATCGGCACAAACTCAAAAATCAGAGATAGAAATGAGCAGTATTTTGAGCACTGCTAAAGATGAAGCATATAACCGCGGATTAATATTTAATGCTACGCAAAAAAATCTTAATCGAGTGATGGACATGTTAGATAAAAATACCAAATTTGAAAAAGTTGGCGTGGGTGATGGTGTGCAAAATTTCGAACCGGTAGAATTAAATGCGAATGATTATAAGGCTTTGCAAGAAGCCATAGATAAAGCAAGCCTGACGCTAGGAGTAAATTCACGCACTGGCAACATTAGTATAAACAACACCAACGCACAGCAAACTGATGTAACCGAAATAAGACGCACAATAGTAAAGCTTGATAAATGATAATTGATTTAAACACTGCCCCTATATTTGAGCCATTATTAGAAAGCAAAAGATACAAAGGGGCTAAGGGCGGACGTGGTAGCGGTAAAAGCCATTTTTTCGCTGAGTGCATAATCGAAACAATGCTAATTAACCCAGACTCTCGCATAGTTTGCATAAGAGAAATACAACGCTCATTAAAATTTTCATCAAAAGCTCTAATAGAAAGCAAAATAAACAGCTTAGGCGTAAGTGAATATTTTGAGATAACACTAACCGAGATTAGGGCTAAAAGGGGCAATGGGTTAATAATTTTTCAAGGTATGCAAGACCATACAGCCGATAGTATAAAATCGCTAGAGGGCTTTGATGTTGCGTGGGTAGAGGAAGCACAAAACCTAAGCAAGCGAAGCCTAGAGCTTTTACGTCCGACTATACGCAAAGAAAACTCCGAGCTTTGGTTTAGCTGGAACCCTGAAAACGAAACGGACGCAGTGGATAGCTTTTTTAAACAAATGCAAGAGAACGGCGCGACTGATTTTATTCTAGTTACGGCAAATTTTAGCGATAACCCATTTTTGCCAACCGAACTATTTAATGAGCAGGAATATGACCGCAGGTATAATCCCAGCATCTATGAGCATATTTGGCTAGGGGGCTACAACACAAAGAGTGATGCCCTTATTTTCAAGGGCAAATTTAGAGTAGAAAATTTTAGCACTGATGGGCTAGGAAATCCTTATCACGGCTTAGACTTCGGCTTTGCTAACGACCCAACGGCTGCGATAAGGTGCTATATACACGATCGCAAACTTTATATAAGCCACGAAGCTGGAGCGGTAGGGTTAGAGCTTGATTATACGGCGGAGTTTTTAAAAGAACGTATCGAAAATATACATAAATATGTAATAAGAGCCGACAACGCACGCCCTGAAAGTATAAGCTATCTAAAAAGGCACGGACTAAGTATGATAACGCCAACAATAAAAGGCAAAGGCAGCATAGAGGACGGCATAGAGTTTATACGCAGTTTTGAAGCAATTATAATACACGAGCGCTGCGTAGAAACGGCACGAGAATTTAGACTGTACAGCTATAAAACCGATCCACACAGCGGTGATATATTGCCACAAATACTAGACGAAAATAACCACTACATAGACGCATTGCGTTACGCCCTAGAGCCACTAATAAAAAGCAAAACAACAATTTGGGGACACATCACAAGCCGAAGCTAACGCCTAAAAACGCCTTATTATTGATCAAAAATAAAAGGCGGAATAATGGGGCAAAAAATAACCGATAGCTTAGAAAACCTAGTAACCAAAATGGGTCAAATGACGGCGAATAGAGATTATACGCCATTATTAGTCACAAACACACAGCTTCTAAATGCTTACAACAACGGCTGGATAGCCAAACGTTACATTAAAAAGACCATAGGCGATATGCTAAAAATGGGGCGCGAGATCGACTGGGGGGAAATAGACGAGGGGCGCAAAAAAGAGTTTTTTAACGCATGCGGCAAGCTAGAGATTGAGGGCGTTATTAAAGATTTACTTTTTAACGTTTTACTATACGGAGAGGCGGCAGTTTTAGCCGTAACAGACGCAAGCGAGGAAACCTACCAACTCCCATTAGTGCCTAATGAAACAATTAAACAATTTATCGTTTTTGGTAAGGGCGAATTTAAAGCAAGAAATGCAGAACACAAATTTAACCGACCTAGCCTTTATGATGTAAAAGGAGTTAAGACACACGTTAGCCGTCTTTGTATAGTGCAAGGTGGAATAAAGAGCTATGGCATAGAGCAACGTGAAAGCATAAGCGACATAGCCACCGCCCTTGATGTGATAAAGATGTTTGACACTATCACGCTAAGCGTTAGCGACTTGATCGAGGAGTGCAAAATAGATGTATATAAAATGCACGGATATAACGAGCAAATAGCGACTGGCAATGAAGACGAAATTTTAAAACGCTTAAAATTAATCAATTCAGCAAAAAGCTACACTAACGCAATCGCTATGGATATGGAGGATGACTACTTAACCAAAGAAAACAATTTAACGGGGATAGCCGAGCTTTGGAGTAAGAGCTGTATAGTAGTAGCCGGGGCTTTAAACCGCCCTATTAGCATACTTTTCGGCGAGGGTGCTGGTGGTTTTAGTAGTGGCGAGGAGGACAACCGAGCATATTATGAAACGATTAATGAACTACAAAACACCCTACTGCGCCCAGTTTATGACTTTATTGATCCTTTTATCTTAGGCGAAACTCTAGAATACGATTTTTACAGCATAGACAGCCTAAACGATAAAGAAAAAGCTGAAATTTTAAACGTAAAAAGCACGGCGTTGGGCAATTTACTAGACAAGGGTGTAATAACCGAGGCGATCATTTTAAAAGAGCTAAAAGACGAGGGCTTGATTAAGAATATAAGCCCCGAGGATATAACCGAAGCCGAGCTTTTAGCCCAAAAGTTAGACGAGCCAGCCGATGAAACCGACCTTATCTGAGCTATTTAGCAAGAAACGCAATAAAGAGTTTAAGCCAGTGCAACCTAGCAAGCGTGCAGAGGTTAAATATCGCAACGCTTTATTATTACTAATCGCCTCTTTAAAGACGACGCTACTAAAAAGGCTTAGAGCGTTTTTGCTTGGTAATCCTAGCGACGCCGAAATAATAGAACACACAACCCAAATACTAGACGGACTACGAAAAGCTGACACATTAGACTACGCCAAAAAGCTAAGCCGCGGTGTGGTTGGTGCAGTAAATGAAACAAACAAAGAGCGACTAATTCAAAACGTGCAAAAAGGCACGGATATAGACCTAACGCCGCTTGTGGGAGATACTGCCGTAAAAACAAAACTAGACGAATACGTAGCCAAAAACGTGAGCTTAATAACCTCGGTAAAAAATGACTATCTAAACGACGTAGAAAAGGCAATAAGAGAGAGCTATTTAAAAAATGGCAGGGCTGAAAATTTAGCAACGATCATACACGAACGCACGGGCGTAAGCAAAAGCAGAGCTAGGCTAATAGCTAGAGATCAAACGGCAAAAATTAACGCCGAGCTAGATCAAGAACGAATGCAGGGGCTAGGCGTAAAGCTTTATATTTGGTGCACGGCTAAAGATGAGCGGGTAAGACACACACACGCAAATATGCAGGGCGTGCTATGTCGCTTTGATGATGATAGCGTGTATAGCAAAGACGGTGGCAAAACTTGGATAAAGAGAGAAGCAGACAAGCCGAAATGCAAGCCTGGCGTTGATATACAATGCCGATGTTTTGCAAAAGCAATTTTAGGGGTTTAAATGGATTTTAAAATAAATGATGATGGCTACATAGTAACAAAAGCCAAAATGGCAAGCATTGAGCCTATGGAATACCTAGGCGAGGAAATCGGACGCACAAACGGAAAAATTTATAAAGTTTTTCGGGATGAAAAAGAAGTTTTTAGCCCTGAAACAATTAAAAGCTTTGAGGGTAAGCCGCTAACGCTAACACACCCAGACGACGACGTAACAGCCAAGAATTGGAAAGATACAGCGATAGGACATATCCAAAATGTACGCCGTGAGGGGGATTTTTTGGTAGGCGACGCATATATCAACGACGAGATAGCGATCAAAATAATAAAAGAACAAGGAATAAAGGAGGTAAGTTGCGGATATGACAGCAAACTAATCGAGCGTGATGGGAAAATTTGGCAAACGAATATAAGAGGCAATCATTTGGCGGTAGTAGCCGAGGGGCGAGCTGGTAAAGATTGTAAATTAGGCGATAGTAAAAAAGCTATCTCTAAAATGACAATTTCAAATTGGGA
>CALCKS010000142.1 GCA_937965895.1 uncultured Campylobacter sp. | reverse complement strand
AGGCGTTCAAGATATTTCTTTAAAAGCCGAAGGATTAAAGAATTTAAGCGTAGCTAACGGCGAATATATAATGACTACTAGAAACGTAAGCCTAATATCTACTACGGATAAAGAGGACTCTACGGTAACGTACGGGGAGATAGGAGATAGAGATAACGATAAAAAGGCAAACAACGTAACCCTAAGTGCCGTAGGACAAAAGACGTTAACCGTAGGAAATATAACCGCAGCGGGAGATGTAAGTCTGACTAGTAAATTTACGCAGGAGGGGTCGAGTGCAATCTACGCCAAAGAGACCGTATCGACCGATACTAGCGTAACAGGTGGCATAAAGGCTAGAAATTTCTCTTTAAACCATAGCGCAAATTCCGATATAACAGACGGCATTATACGAACTAACGGAAATCTAGATGTCACGGGTAATCTAAACGTAAACGCTAGCGGCTATAAGACGCTAAAAATGAGCGTAACGCCGATAACTGTCTTTAGTCCGATAACCGATTGGGAAAAGATCAACGTAGGCGGAGATGCTAAATTTAATACGACCGCGACCGTAGCAGGTTCCTCCGTAGAGATAGGCTATCAACCTAGCCCTAGCGTAATAACCCCCGATGCAGTAACCATAAAATCAAAGAGCCTAAGTATAAACGCTAACGCAGCTTCAGGTATAACCGATTCTACTCTAAAGCTAGCAAACTACGAGTCTTTAGGCGGCAACATCGATATAACGGCAAATAATCAAAAAACCATCGATATAGGCTGGCTAAGAGGATTTAAGACCAATGATAACAGCAAGAAAAGCGATGTAAACATAAACCTAAATACGAACGTAGCTGATGCTAGCGTAAAGATAGGGACGCAAGACCTAACTCACGATTTTGGCATAGGCTCCGCCACCAGTACGACAGATAAAGTGGAAGTTAAAAATATAAACATAAAAGCTTACGGACAAAAAACTATAGAAACAAACAGTATCGATAGCGTAGGCGACGTAAATATCGATATCAAGGGTAGCGGGCCAGACTCCACAGCCAACTTCAAGTATATAACGGGTCGCAATATTACGATTAACGCAAGCAACATTAAAGAGCTAAATTTAAAAACTCTCGCAGCGGATATAGAAAGCCATACTAAATTTGGCAACGTTACGATAAATACTGGAACGCACAACTATCTACAAAGTGTTACTCTTGACGGCTATATAGTTGCTAAAAATGTAACACTTGAGATGTCAAATTTGACGGCGCCTATGACATTTGGAGGCGTTAGTAGCTGGAAAGTAGGAGAAAGCATAACGATCCGTTCGGGCAGTAGCGCTCCGATCACTTTTGATATGATAGATGTAGGTTGGGGTATGGATGGGGACAGAGCCAAGGACTTCGTAGCAAATCTAACAAACGTAATAACCGGTATAACGGCTTATTCCAACGATACAGTAGAGACTATCACCGTAAAAGGTGGAATAACAAATCCAGATAGCCTACTAGCGCTAGGTACGATTACGGATTTTTGGGTAGACGGGCTAAGTGCTAGCAATCTAAAAAGCATCGACCTGAGCGAATACGACAACGCAAGCGGAACTACAAGAATAACCACCATGGACGGAGCTGCCTATAACGATAACGTAACCACGGTAAAAGGCTCAAAAACCAAAGACGAGATAGAGATCGGCTCTAAAAACCTAAAACTAGTCGATAGTGGCAAGGGCGACGATAAAGTAAAATTTACGATAACCCAAACCAAAGATATAACCGTAAACCTCGGCGAAGGAAACGATACCGTCACTACTGCGGCATTAACCGCTAATAAGAAATTTGAAATCAGCGGCGGAGCGGGTAACGATACGTTTAATCTAGGAGCTTCTACGACAGATGCTAACGCTAGCAAATACGTAACGATAACCGATGCAAACAGAGGCGATAAGATAAGTCTAGGTAGCGCAGTTGCAAATTTCGTCAAGATAGATCAAAATGCCGCAAACGGCAAGACCGATCTAAAAGAAGCCATAAATGCAGCCCTAGACTCTCTAGGCTCTACCGACGCAAATACTATGTATGCAGTCTACTACAATAACGAAACATATCTAGTAAGAGATGTCGATGCCAATAAAACCGTAAGCAACGGAGACAATCTCGTAAAGCTTGCGGGATTGTCAAATTTCGACCTGCTAAACGGCAACATAATAACCGAAGGCGGCGATACGTATCTGCAAATAACCCATATGTAACATATGCACAATATACGGCCAAACCAAATCCGAAGCAGATCAGACCGATGATTTTTAACCCTGAAGCGAAAACTTCAGGGTTAAATTTAACCCTATTTCAACCAACATTCTAACAAAGCCGATACCATTTTTAGTAGTATCGGCTACTGCAAGCTACAAAAATAATCATAGATCTTTTTACAGTCGCAGAATTTTAATGCACTCGTTTATACCGTCTCTTTCATGTGAAAATATGAAATATATTTTAAAACCTCCAAAACCAAATAGCTTAACGTCCGCAAGCGTCGAAATTTATCTAAAAACGAGGATGGATTTATTTAAGAGAATTTAGTGCCTGATGATAACAAAAGGCCTTCGTTAAATTTAACGAAGCATGTAAAATTTACGAAAGAAAATATAAAAAATCGATTTTATAAAAATATCAGGCTCGGACCTAAATTTACTTAGCAAGCCCGAGCCCGAGCCGATAAAGTATATCAAGAAGGACAATCACAAAAATTAAATTTTTATCCAAAGCTTTAGGATAAACCACCTACTACACCCGCAGCACCCATCAGCCGGATCCAGCTCATACGTGATCCTATTTCGCAAGTCTCGCCCCATAAGCTCAATCGACCAAACCCAAGCAAATTATTATCCTGCGCCGATTTTATTGCCCATACCAAACATAAAACAAAAGAAGCCAACCGCTGGATATCAAAATTTAATACATACGCCGGCAATCAAATCTGCAAAACGCACGCCTGCGCTACAAGCGCAAATTTGACATTAAACGACATTTTGATAAACTACGCAAAATAAAATCTAAAGGAATAAAAATGAAAATTTTACGTTTTTTAGCGGCGCTTTGTTTTGTCGCAGTGGCTGCATCGGCAGCTGGTGACGGCAAGGTAACGAGCATCGATATTTACGTGACGCCGTACTACTCGGCAAATGCCGGTAAGGCTGAACATGTAAAGGTTTACGACAGGATAGACGGTCTGCTAAAAAGCGGCACGCTAGAGGACTTTAGGAGCGCGGAAAAGATCGTGCAGGACGCTCCTCAGATGGTTACGCCGATGACTCTTTTCGTGCTTTCGGCTCGCGCTTACGACCTAGGGCTTCGCGACGAGGCGGTTTTTTGGTTTTATAACGCTAAAAACCGCGCGATCCTACTAAGAGAGGTTATAAATTTGGACGACGGTAGATTTTTTGAGGTCAAAAGCGCGATAGGAGCGTTTATCAAGCTAGTTGGCGATGTGGTAAATCCATACGCGTTTTGCGATATCAAAAAGCAGCAAGATATCGCCGCAAAGTCGCTTGAGTGGAGCAAGGCAAACGTCTATGAAGCTATGTTTTTACCGGAGTTTGCGTCGCCTCACGCAGATAGAAAAGAAGCTCTCGCAAAAGCAATAGAAGCTCTAGAAACACGCGCGCAAAAAGAAAAAGATTATTTTTTAAACGAGGAAAATTTGGCTAAATTTAAAGCTATGCGTAAACAAAATAGAACCGACGAGAGATTTTGTTTTTAAGAAGGCAAAGCGGGCTTTAATGCCCGTTTTCGTCAAATTTGACCAAGCTAGCCGCGTCAAATTTACCACCTCAGCCCCACCCTGCTCGCCTAGCTTCTGCGCTAATTTTTCCCAAAGCTCGCTTAGGCCCAGGATATCGTTGTGCCCGGCGTTTAGCTCGTAAATTTTATCTCCAGGCTTTAGAAATTTAAGCAACCTGCGCGAGTTATCCACGCCGATTAGCTCGTCATGCTCGCCGTGAAATATCGTCACCGGCCCGCCAAAACCGCCGACGAACTCAAACGTAGGGATTTTATATTTGATTAAAAATTTCGGCACGAACTGCATTTTCTCCCGCGCTAGCTCCTCTAGGCTAAAATAAGGCGCGATCAAAACTAGCCGCTTAGTGCGGTATTTCTGCGCCGCGCGAGCCGCTAGCCCGCTACCTACAGAATAGCCGACCGCCGTGACCTCGCCCGCGTCATACTCCCGCAAAACCAGCTGCATCATCGCGTCCGCATCCGCGTAAAGCTGCCCCTGCGAGCCTATCTCGCCGCCACTCTTGCCGTAGCCTCGGTAGTCAAATAGATAAAAATCATAGCCCAAATCCGTAAAATACCGCGCATACTTGCCCCAGCCTTGCAGATTGCCCGCATTGCCGTGGAAAAATATCGCCGCGCCGTTTTTCGCTTTTCGTTCGCCGTTTCCGTCGCGCGCGTCGCCGTAAATTTGCCCGCCGTCCCTACTCTGCGCTAAAAACTTAAGCCCGCTTATCCACGTGCCCTCTGCGTCTAGTCTTATCTCCTCAAACGGCTGATCAAAGCTAAACTCATGGTTTGGCTCAAGCTTGCTCGGGAAAAATATCAGCCGCTCTTGAAAAAAATAAAGTAGCGCCAAAAGCGCGATATATAGGATCAAAACTACGATGCCAAGCCGTAAAATTACGTTCATTTTCGCCTTTCAAATTTACCTGTGCCGGGCTTTCTTTGCCCGAAAAATACCCTAAATCTCTCATCGCCCTCGCTTCCAAATTTCTCCCGCGCCGCTAGCCTGATCTCGCTAGCTAGCCACTTAAATAATCATCCTCGCCAAATAGATAAATTTGCTTATAAATCGGCAAAAGCTCGGGGAAATTTTGCCCGATAAAGGCTAGGATTTTATCTCGAAAATTCGGATAGAGGTTTAACCTATCAAACCAAATCTCATCCGCCGCGTCGCCGTAGTGAGATATGATATCAAAAACCGGCGTGATCTGTGGGAAAATCGGCGCGACGAAGATATAGGTTTTCACTCCCGCGGCGCGCAGCTTTTTTACCGCTGCGATCCTTGCGGCTACGGAGCTCGCGCGAGGCTCCAGCATGCGGCGCAGGTTTTCGTCTATCACGCTCAAGCTCACGCCCGCTCGGACGTTTGGCATGGTTTGCAGCAGGTCTATATCGCGCGTCACTAGGCTTGATTTGGTTAAAATTTGCAGGCTTATATCCGAACCCACAACCGCCTCGAGGACTTTACGCGTAGCTCCAAACCGCGCCTCGTACGGATTATAGCAGTCTGTGACCGAGCTCATAAATACGCACTCGCCGCCGTGCGAAGTGGCAAATTTAACCAAGCTCGCCGTATCAAATTCCTTCGCGTCCAAAAACTCGCCCCACGCCTCCTCGTGCCCCGTGACGCCGCGCATAAACTCGGCGTAGCAGTAGATGCAGCCGTGTGGGC
>CALCKS010000141.1 GCA_937965895.1 uncultured Campylobacter sp. | reverse complement strand
TTAAAGGCGTGCGAAGTCGCGCCTAGATTTGCTTTTTTGCTACCTTTGAGCTACTTGCAGGGGCAAGCGCGGTATAACGAAATTTGGAGCGCGAGCGAGATTTTGGAAAAAATTTATATTTTCACGCGCTACCCTTTGCTATCCGCCCAGATACGCCCGGACGGCAAATACGAAACGGCGATGATGGCTTATGCTTGGTATATTTTCGATACTAGGCACAAAGGCGCTGCGACTATCCATTGGCTAGACAGCAGCGAGGACGTAGCGAGGAAAGGGAAATGACGAATACGGACGATTTAGAGGCAAAGCTAAAAGCAGCGCAAGAGGAGATTACGAGGCTACGGCGTAAAAAAGTAGTCTTGCCCTCTCGCGCGGCGGAGATATTGCGAAAAGTCAAGCAAAGCGCACAAGCGGCGCTAAACGCCAAGACAATGACGAACAAAGACCGCAGGCTACGCGGCATAATAAGCCGTATCGGCAACCCGTAAAAGGCAAAATATGACAACAGCAGAACTAAAAGACGCCGCTATTTTCGTTATGGCGTATAGTTTTTTAAAGATGGATAGCACCGAGGAGCTAGGACTATTCATCAATAAAAAAGCAAGCAAATTTATCGACGAGCTGATCGAGGCAATGACGCCAATAGTGGGGCATTATCACGCTTTTAAGTCAAGAATAGAAACACAAATAAACGCCCTTGATAATAAGGCGAGCATTGCCAAGCAAAACTTTAGCACGACAGCACCACAACTTGCTTGTGATTTAATCTATCTAAAATTTGCACCAAACAACCGCAAAGGTCAGCGCCTAGCACCCATCCTAGCAGAATTTTACGCTTGCAATAAAGATAAGATAGCCTACATCTTAAATAAAAGTTACGACACGAAATACCGCAAAGAGGCAGAGGATAGCCAAACACTGGCTTATTTTTATATTGAGAATATTTAAAAAAGGATAATCAATGAGTAGCCCAGAAAGAGATAAACATTTAGCTGCCCTTGCAAACCTAGAGGCGTTTTGTGAGGAGCACAATGAAAAGATGAGCGTAGTTGAGCGAATACAAGCTCTTTTATTTAAATGCGACGTCCGCTATTTACGGCACGCATTGCGAGATTTGAAAGACTATATTAAGGATAAGAAATGAGCGATACATTTATTACGCGCGAAGAAGCCCTAAAGGAGCTAGGTATATCTGCACGATCGCTTTATGACAAAGTAAAACAAGGCGCAATAATCGCCAACAAAATAAACTCCAGAGTAATTTATTACTCCCTAAAATCTATACGTGCCTACAAATCAGGCAAAGCCACCCAAGCTATCTAAATAATCACTCCACCACTGCATAAGCTTCGCTCTTGCTTTTAGGTTTTTGGCGTGATTGTATGCTTCTTTGACCTTATTGCTCTCAATGTGGGCGAGGCAAAGTTCAATGACATCACTATTGCAGCCGTGTTTATCTATGTTTTCGTTTGCGATCGTGCTAAATGTAGCTCTAAAGCCGTGTGGCGTTACCATATCCTTATTAAAGCCTAAATTTCTAAGCATTATGCGGATAGTATTGTCACTTAGCGGGGCAACGTTTGATTTTATGGACGGAAAAATTAACTCACTCTGTAATGGCAGGCGCTCGCGATATGTTTTTAACAAGGTAATTACACTCTGAGATAAAAATACATCGTGAGGCTTTGCCGTTTTCATCTCACTTGCTGGGATATGCCAAACGCAATTTTCAAAATCTATCTGCGACCATTTGGCATTTCTGGCATTTTGCCCCCTTACTGCGGTATATAGTTGAAAAACCGCACACACTTTTACTCTTAAATCCCCAAAATACTCTTTTATTGCCATTAATACGGCTCTTATTTCATCATCATTTTTTAAATATGCAAAATGTTTCACTTCTCTACGCCCTAGTAGAGTTT
>CALCKS010000140.1 GCA_937965895.1 uncultured Campylobacter sp. | reverse complement strand
CCCCGAAACCGCCTGCTAGTCCTTGCGACAAGGTGCGCGCGTATGGGCTGATTAGATCGCGCATTAGGTTTGTGCCGATGTCTTTGAGGGCTGTTTTTAAGCTCTTTGTTTTTCCTATGAAATAGTTAAAAAAGCCGTCATCGACGGTCTTTTGCATACTTGAAACGGTATCCGCCCAGCTGTTTTTGATGTCCTTAAAGGCGGCTTTTGTGTGTTTGTTAAATTTGCCTAGATAGTTGCTCTTGTACGTATTTAGCCACTTCTTGGCTCTTTCTTCCCCGTATTTCTCGACGTAGTCCAGATAGTCTTTGTTTATTTTTTGACGCTCTATTTTCCAAGCTTCCTCATATTCGCCCAAATCCTCGAGGAACTGCTGGTATTTCTCCTCTTTTTTATTTAGCTCGTCTTGATAGGCCTTTAGATCGTCGTTAGCCTGCTCGGTTTGCAGTTTTTTTAACAGCTCGCCTTGAATTCTCAGCGCCTCTTTCGCGTTTGCGCCCGCTTTTATCCATTGCTCGGTTTTTTGTTTGATGGCATAAATTTTCTTTTCGTATTCATCCATACCCGCTTGCGCCATTTCGGACAGCGCGCGATTTAGGGCGCTAATTTGCTCTTTTGTCTTGCCGGCTTGCGCGCCGGTCTTTTTTACGACTTTTTCTATGCGCTCGAATTTCTCATCAATCTTTGGCGCGGCGTTTGCCGTAGTGTCCTCGGCTATCTCCTTCATAACCGTATTTATGGCGGTCTTTGTGGTTTGTATTACCTCGTCGAAGCTTCTTAACTCCTCTTGTATATCCTTGCCCCATTTAGTTCCCATCGTCGAGCGGGGTATTTTCAAAGGATCGCCGCCGAAAAGCTCCGCGATAGCGTTGTATCCCTTTTCTATGCCCTCATAAAATTCGTTTAGCTTTTTCTCGATAAAGCCCGTTATCTTATCGACGCCGCTTACTAAGAAGCTGTAAATTTGATAAAAACCTTTACCTAAACTAGCAAGCCCTAGCGTTACGCCAAGCCCCAATAGCTCAAAACTGCGATATACGTCAAGTCCAAACTCGACAATGTCGCTGCGATTATCTTTTATCC
>CALCKS010000139.1 GCA_937965895.1 uncultured Campylobacter sp. | reverse complement strand
AATTGCAAAAATTGTGTCTTAAACAAGCTTAATGTGTCTTAAATGTATCAAACAACGATATATTCAAAAATCTATCAAGACACATCGTAAAAAACACCGCAATCCAAAGACTTTATTCTTAAAAATTCAATATTTTTGATTAAGACACATTTTAAGGTTATTTTATGTTTTAAAATACTTTCATATTGATATTAAATTTACATCTAACCTTACCTACTATTTTTAGTTGATTTATTTCCTCACCTTTTAAAATAATATCTTGATAAAAGCTGTTTAGTGACGTTAATTTTACTTCTTTATGTATCGAGTCTCTCAAAAATTTCTTCATATATACGTCTCCACCGATATTTGCTATAACGACGTCGCCGTTTTTTACCTCTGCGTCCAGATCCACCACTACAGCATCGCCGTCTTGTGCAAATGGCTCCATGCTATCACCGAAAACTTTAATCACGTCATAATTTTTAAAAGGTATTTTTAAAACCTGTTCCATGAAATCCCTGCCGACAGGGATTATGGAATAATTTTGTTCATCATTATTGGAGCCGTAGCCCGCGCTTGCCGTTATGTTTTCAAAATACCTTAAATCGGCTTTGTCTTTATAAGGTTTATTTACCTTATCAGTGCTTAGGCTAGCAAATTTTAATTTTACTGTTGAAGTTAAGCCTTTTGAACGCCACGTGGCGGCTGTATTCCTAGAATAGCCGAGTTTTTCCGCTACGT
Organism: uncultured Campylobacter sp.; assembly: GCA_937965895.1. Classification (GTDB taxonomy): domain Bacteria; phylum Campylobacterota; class Campylobacteria; order Campylobacterales; family Campylobacteraceae; genus Campylobacter_A. The sequence goes on along the minus strand of CALCKS010000139.1, from coordinate 3,151 downwards.
CTTCGAGACTATCTACCTTGAAAAACTTTTTCATATTTTCAAATATGACTTTATCCCTCTGGTTGTCCATTTTGCCGCCTTTGACTAAAAAATTATAAAATAAGGTATTTTAACCTTGACAAATAAGGTTAAAATACTATATAATACTTTCAAACTTACGAAAAAATTATATCTCATTTGAGATTAAATCTTTCAAAGGTTTGAAAAATAGTTCTTTAAATTTTCATTGTTAATAAGACTTATCCAAAAGGAGACGCTATGAAGACGCAAAACATGCAAGGAGCTTCCAGTGAGCTTACAGAAGGGCAACTTAAGGTAACTCGCAAAGGTTTTAAAAAAGAGTTGGCTCGTATGAGAGCTCAGATAAAGTCTATGAGCCTTAGCGGAGAAGTTATCGATGCTGCTAAAGAGTGTTGCTTTTTGGGGTGCAATTACTTCAAATTCGACGGAAGCGATCACGCTCGTATAGAAAAAGCCGTTAAAAACGAGCTTTCAAATATAAAGCATGAGCTAAAAGATATGAAAATTCCAAAAAAGTTTATTGACGGCATCCTTGAATACAAAGCAAAAAAGCTTCAAAAGCGAGAAATCGAAAGGCGAGCCTTTTATCAAGAAGCTATAACTCTATCAAAAAGATAGTCTACGGCGCTCATCGTAAAGCATGGGCGCTTTCCCTGATTTTTCCAGTTCGTCCAGCTTTGAATTAAGGCTATCTATCTCTTTAAACAAAGGGAAAAACAGCTTGTTTTGAACGCTCTTTTTTAGGAACGGCGAATTATCTGGGTTAGATAGAAAGCTATTTTTGTTTTCTATCTTTATCTTTTTATTTTTGAGAATTTTAGGAATAAAGAAAAAATCCTCATTTAAAAAAGGTATTAGCAACGCTTTGGTTTTTATCTCTACGGATAAAGATAGTTGCGATGCGATGTCGCCGTCTTTACTGTGAGCTAATATACCGACGTAATCGGTGGAGCCCGATACTAGCTGATATTTGGGATGATAGTTGAGAGCCACTTTGTGCATTTTTTGAAAATACGAAGCGTAAGCGTTTAGATTAACGATGCCCCCATGTATATACTCGTAAGCATCTACCAGATCGGGTCTAAAATGTTTCATCGTTTTAAGATCGTCTTTTAAATCTATCGCTCGATGTTCGTTAAATCTAAGCCCACGGGTTTTGTAGCAAAAATATAGCATTTTTAAGTCCTCGTATAAAAATAGCAACAAGTAAATTTTACTTACGAGGTCTTAAAAATTCTATAAAAGTCTTATCAACTATGGAAATTAAAAGAAAGGAGTGCAAGATGATAAAAAAATACTTTACCGACAACTGCATAAGCATAAGGCAGTGGGCTAAAAAACACGATCTAAGCGAGCGCACTACCTATATGGTTATAAACGGCCAAGTAGTAGGTAGTAAAAATTTCGCCGTTTCAAGAAAGGTATTTGAGGCGCTTTTGAGCGAAGGCATAATCAAAGAACTTCCGAGCGCCTTAAAAAGCGAGCAAGAAGAGAGCAAGGCTAGCTAAATGATCTACGTCGAAACCGCCGCGGCTGCTGAAATTTTCGGCGTTTCTTTGAGCGCTCTTAAAGAAGCTGCTAGGCGCAACTCCCAAAAATATCCGTTCGTCCGTATAAAAGACGCCGGCACTAGAAGCCGCGGCGGAGCAAAGCTGCTATTTGCGGTGGAGATCGCGGATATAGACGCAGCGATAAAAGGCGGCAAGGCAGATAAAGACGTAAGCGTATACATAGAGGACTGCTCGGAGCAAAGCGGATTTAGACGGATGGAATTTAGCGAAATAAAGGGCGGCAAAGACGACGCGGGCGGCGGTAAAAAAGAGGATTTAAGCAGGGAATACGCGGTGCTGGACGGTAGCGAAAAAGAGGAGATTAACCAAAAAATCAGACTGTTAAAAGAGTATGAGGCGGCCAAAAAACAAGGCGTGTCATGTAAAAAGTTTTGCGAAGATAGCGGTATAAGCGAGGCAAACCTTTTTAGATGGCAAAAGGCCTATAAAGAAAAGGGCGCGACGGCGCTGATAGACAAACGCGGCAAGCATAGGAAAAACGCCAGCGTGCTCGAAGAGTGGATGAGGGAGTTTATCCTCACTAAATTTAGAGCTTACGGAGCTGGGGGTTTAAATATCTCTCAAGTCTGGCGCGATTTACATAAGGAGCATTTTTACCGAAGCGGCGAGGCTAAAAAATTTCCTAAATTTATAAGCGGAGATATAAAGCCGCTCTTTGACGCCGGAGTGATAAAAAGGTATTTAGACGGCTATTACGCCGACTCTAGCAAACGATTAGAATACGTAATGATCACAAAAGGCGAAGATAAAGCAAAAAGCTATCAACAACCGGCCATGGGAGATCAAGGCGAGATGATAACCAGACGCAACCAATGCTGGCAGATAGATAGCTCGCCGCTTGACGTGATGGTAAGAGACGGAGAAAAAGGCGAGGCTATACGAGCTAATATCTTAAGTTTTGTAGACGTTTATAGCGGCAGATGCGTAGCTAGCATAGAAAGAGAGTCTAATGCGTTAGGCCTTATAAGACTAATGTGGAAAGCCTTAAATACACTAGGCAAACCAGACTATATCAAAGGTGATAACGGAAAGGACTATCTAAGCAAGCAGTTTCAGTATCTACTAAACGGTCTGCACATCGACTACGATAGAGCAATAGCATATAGCGGCGACGAAAAGGGCTTTGTAGAGAGGCATTTTGGCACCCTTCAACATGCGGGCATCTCTCAAACGCCTGGATATTTAGGCTTTAATCTAGCTATGCGTGAAGCCATCGAGCAAAGAACACCCAAAAAAGATAGGCATGCCAAGGACGAAAACGGGCTTCCTAAAAAGACAAACCTAAAGTATCTTCTCACGCTCGATCAAGCAAGAGCTAGATTTGAGACCGAGGTACTAACCTGGGATCTGATGGGCATAAAAAGGAGCAGCCCAATAAAAAGGTGGAACGCCGATACTACACCGCTAAAAGGCGTAAGAAAAGAGGAATTTATGCTACATGCCGGGGGACTAGAGCAAAGAGTAGTCGGCAAGAAAGGTATCAGCTACGAGGCGCTTATTTTCGTTAGTGCGTTTTTACCACCAGTGGGAACGCAAGTGCTAGTTAGCGAAAACATAGA
>CALCKS010000138.1 GCA_937965895.1 uncultured Campylobacter sp. | reverse complement strand
TCCAGCTTTACGGCATCGCGGTGCTTTGCGGCGTAGGATTTACCATGAGCCTTTTTGTTAACAGCTTAGCCTACAACGACACGGACGCCTTTGTCTACACCGATAAGCTTGCTATCTTGCTAGGTTCGGTAGTTTCGGGCGCAGTCGGGTTTATATTACTAAAATTTAGCACCGAAAATCCGGGCGCGATAGAAAAACGGTAGTGAGCAAAGCGGCTCACTACCGCCGGCCGCTGCGTAATCTATAAATCAAATCGCAAACCACGCCGGCAAACGCTGCAAAAATCGCGCCGATAACAAGGGCTACGGCAAGATTATAAGGCGCGCTGTCGTTTGCAAGCGCGTAGGCGTCAAACCGCACGTAAACGCCCCATCTGCCGCCAATTCCCTCGGGCGCAAAGAGCAGTCCGCTAAGCGCGAGAAAACAAAATCCGCCAAGCAGGACAAAGCTTGCCGTAAGTTTGACTAAATTTACCCGCCTAAAATCCTCTTTGCCGTAGTTTAGGCAAAAAACGGCCGCGAAAAAACACAGCCAAAAACACGCGGCGCAGGCGTAAAAGGCTACGACTTCGATTTTTAATCCGTTTTTAGTCAAATCATCCAAAAACGGTGCGAAAACCCGCACGGCGCGGATAAAGCTCGGCCAAAAATTCGACCGCAAAATCTCGTTCGGACTCAAATTTAGCGCCCAAACTCCAAGCGCGGCAAAAGCTATAACGCCCAGCGAAAACGGCGCCCAGCTTGCTAAAATCGCTCTCTCAAACAAGCTTTTACGCGCCGCAGGGTCGCGCCGGGATTTCACGCTCTGCGATTCTTTTTCGTTCATCGTTTTCCTTAAATTTATCCGTATTTTAAAGCGCGCTAAAAAATCAACCGTCAAATTTAACGGCGACCGCGCGGCTAGTTCGGGTAGTCAAATTTGATCAAATTTAGCCGCCGCGTCCGTTTAAATTTCACCCGCCATGCAACAAAATTTGCTTCAAATTTGGCGTAAATTTGACGCGGTTATGACCAAATCTCGCCGCAAAAAATCGTCAAATTTAACCTAAATCAGCGCGATGTTGTCGATATGTAGCGCCTCGTCCTCATATTTGTAGCCCAGAACCGCCTCGATCTCCTCGCTCTTGCGCCCTTTTATGAGGGCTAGCTCGGCCGAGGAGTAGTTTGTTATGCCGCGAGCCAGCGCCCGGCCGCCTGCGTCTTTGATAGCTAGCGTTTCGCCGCGCTCAAACTCGCCCACGACCTCGCGGATGCCGACTGCTAGCAGGCTTTTGCCCTCTTTTAGCGCCTTCGCCGCGCCTGCGTCGATCACGACGGAGCCGTTATCTGCGGCCGAGTAGGCGAGCCAGTATTTACGCGAGTTTATCCTATTTTTGCCCGCCAAAAATAGCGTCCCGACCTCGCTGCCCTGCGCTGCTCGGACTATATTTCGCGGGTCGGCGCCATTTGCGATGATGAGGTGAGTGCCGTTTTTGGTCGTCATCTGGGCTGCGGTGATTTTGGTTCGCATGCCGCCGGTGCCAAATTTACTGCCCTCTGCGCCCGCAGCCGCTCTGACGCTATCATCTAAATTTTCGACCAAATTTATAAATTTAGCGTCGGCAAAAACGCTTGGATTTTTGTCGTATAGCCCGTCGATATCGGTCAAAATCACGAGCAAATCAGCCTCGATTAGCCCCGCAACCAGCGCGCTTAGCGTATCGTTATCGCCCACTTTCACGCCCTTGATGCCCTCGCCCACGACAGGGTCGTTTTCGTTGATGACGGGGATGATTTTTTTGGCGAGCAGTGAGCGCAGGACGCTGCGCATATTTAGGTAGCGGCGGCGGTCGCTAAAGTCGTCTTTGGTTAGCAGCAGCTGCGCGATCGTTTTGCCGTGCGCCCAAAATAAAATTTGATAAAGATGGATGAGCGAAACCTGCCCGATGGCGGCCAGAGCTTGCTTTTCGACGATGGATTTTGGCTTGTGCGCGAGCTTCATCTGCCCCATGCCCGCACCTACGGCGCCCGAGGTTACGAAAACTACTTCGGCGTTTTCGTTTAGCTCGCTTAAATTTGCCACGATTTGCTTGATTTTATCCTCGTTTAGCGAGCCGTCCGCGTTTGCCAGCGTTGAGGTGCCGACCTTTACGACGATGCGTTTTACGCCGCCTAGAAGCTCTTTTCTGTCCATTTTATCGCTCCGAAATTTTTGAAAATTATACCCAAAACGGCTTATTTTAAATTTTATGTTTTTTGTAGCTCGGCGGTAATATTAATTTAAATTTCATCATACTAAGCTATAATGACGAGGTTAAATTTACCTTCCAAAAAGGAGCTTTTATGAGATTTCTACTCGGCTTTTTGCTGGCACTCGGCTTGGCGCTGGGCGGCGAGTTTAGCGTCAAAGATATGCGCGGCGCGGAGGTCAAGATCGCCTCTCCGCTCGAGCGGGTCGCTACGATCGACGACGGGTTCGTCGAGAGCGTCATGACGCATCTTGGCGTGATCGACAAGGTCAAGCTCATCGGCTCGTGGTCTATGAAGCGAGACTACAAATACGACTTCACCACCAAAGCTGGCGAAGCTTACACGCTTCGCGGATGGAACGTCATGAAGTATCTGCATCCGTGGCTAAATGATCTGCCTTGCGTAAATTCTCCGCAAGGAAACGTCATAAATTTCGAAGCCTTAGCGAACGAAAATCCGCAGATAGTGATCCTTCGTATCGGAGACTGCACGCTGCGCGGCTCAAATAAAGACGCCGTAGAAAAAACGATCGCTACTATCGAAGCGCTAGGCATCCCGCTTGCCGTGATCTATGCTCCAAGAGGCGCTGAAATCGCAACGATGCAAGAGGAGATGCGAGTTCTTGGAGAGATATTCGGGCAAAAGGACAAGGCTCTAAAACTCTTTGAATACCTCGACAAAACCCAAAAACTCGTTCAGGAGCGCACGGCAAATTTAAAAGAGGATCAAAAGGTCAGCATGCTCTACATGGGGCTTAATCCAAACATCCGCAAAAACGGCGGCGTGGCGAGCGCTTACGGCGTAAATACCCCCGAATCCTTCATCATCGAAAATATCGCGGGCGCTAAAAACGCATTTAGAGGCGACGGTTCAAACGTAATCTTAAGCACCGAGCAGCTTTACGCGATAGATCCCGACGTCATCGTGCTGCCGACCTCAAACGGCTACCATCCCGCAAGCGAGCTTTTAAATTCGGCAGATTTTGAAAAACTAGAGGAGCTAAAAGCGATCAAAAACAAGCGCGTTTACGCCATGCCGTGGTCGCCGATGAACTGCGCGCGCCGCGTGGAGTATCCGATCGATATCCTAATAATCGCAAAAGCGGCCTATCCGCAGCTCTTTTCAGACATCAAGGTTCATAAATTCGTCCTTGATTTTTACAAAGACGTTTACGGCGTGAGCGAGGAGCAGGCAAAGGCGCTTAGAAGCGAGCAAATTTTAGACTGGACGGTAGAGAATGACTTTTAAGCCCGGTGCTTTTAAGTCAAATTTACTATTTTTATTCGTTCTTTTGGGCGCGCTTTTGCTCTGTATGATCGCGGCGCTCATGCTCGGGGATTATAAAATTTCGATCGCTAAAATTTTAGACGTTTTAAATTTGAAAATTTTTGACATCCCCGCCGTAGGTATCTCTAAGATGGATCAAACCGTCATCTTTGAAATCAGAATGCCTAGAATTTTAACCGCCGTGATAGTGGGCTTCGCGCTTTCAAACGCGGGCGCGATATATCAGGCCTGCTTTAAAAACCCGCTCGTGGAGCCCTTTATACTGGGAGCTAGCTCGGGCGCAGCCCTGGGCGCGGCGCTAGCGATACTGTTTTCAGGCATATTTTTTAATATCGCTTTAAGCGCGTTTGCTTTTTCGTTTTTTGCGGTGTTTTTGTCCTACACGCTCGCAAAAAACGGCGGCATAGTGCCCGTGGTGGGGCTTATCCTGTCGGGCGTCATCGTAAGCTCGATATTTTCGGCGTGCGTATCGATCGTAAAATACGTCAGCGAGGATGCGCAACTAAGAGAGATTACATTTTGGATGATGGGCGGGCTGTACTACTCCAAATGGCAAAGCCTAGGCGAGATCGCCTCAGTCACGGGAGTTTGCTTTTTGGCGCTTTGCGCGCTTGCGTGGAAGCTAAATTTACTAAGCCTAGGCGACGATCAGGCAAGAAGCCTCGGCATAAATCCCGAAAAATACAAGCTCATATTTATAACGATCGCTACCTTGATGACCGCCGTGTGCGTGGCAAACGTGGGCATCATCGCGTGGATCGGGCTTATAATGCCTCACGTCGCGCGCCTCATAAGCGGCCCTGATAACAGATGGGTGCTGCCGCTATCGGGGCTCATAGGAGCGCTCTATCTGCTCGTATGCGACACGCTCGCGCGCACTGTAGCGATGGCCGAGATTCCCGTGGGCATCATAACCTCTTTGGTGGGCGCGCCCTTTCTCATCGCGCTTTTAAGAAGCAAGGCAAAGGAGCTGTTAAAATGATACTGCAAACGAAAAATTTATCCTTTAGCTACGGCGGATTTGGTCTCGAAGACGTGAGCATCGAGATCAAAAGAGGCAGCATATGCGGACTTTTGGGCACTAATGGCAGCGGCAAGAGCACGTTTTTTAACTGCTGTATGAAATTTCTAAGTATCAAAGGGGGCGAAATTTACGTTGATTCGCAAAACACGAAGCACAAAAGCCCCGCCTGGATGGCTAAAAACATCGCCTACGTCGCGCAGCACACCGAGCTGCATTTTCCGTTTTTCGTTAGAGACATCGTCCTAATGGGGCGCTCCACGCACGTAAAGAGCCTGTTTGGTTTTAGCAAAGAGGACAAAAGGGCGGTAAGCGAGGCGATGGAGTTTATCGGTATCTCGCATCTAGCGGATAAAAAGATGAACGAGCTTAGCGGCGGGCAGCGGCAGCTCGTTTTTATCGCTAGGGCGCTCGCGCAGGATACGCCGCTCGTACTACTTGACGAGCCCACGTCCGCGCTTGATTTTAAAAACCAGATCACGCTTTGGAAAATTTTAAAAAAGATCGCTGCGGGCGGCAAAACGATCGTCATCTGCACGCACGAGCCAAACCACATCCTTTGGTTTTGCGACGAAGTGATAGTTTTTAAGGGCGGGTGGATCGTCTCAAAAGGTAGCGTCGCACAGGTTTTAAACGACGAGCTGCTGGCTAAAATTTACGGCGACGTCTGCACCTTTGAAAGGCTCGCGCAAAAAGAAGTAATCCTGCCTAAGCTGTAGCTACTCCTCCAAACTATACCCGATACTGCGTACGGTTTTTATTAGCTCAAAGGGTAGCTTCGCGCGTAGCTGACGCACGAGCGAGCGCAGGCGATCGGACGAGACGTTTTCGTCCTTATAGATACTCCACTCAAGCTCTTGGATCGTTACTACGTGCGGGGCGTTTTTGGCCAAAATTTCTAAAAACAATCCCTCTTTTTTGCCCAGCATTATATTTGTGCCGTTTATGTGCAGAGTGAGGCTGTTTTTGTCGTAGATAGCGCCGTTTTTTAGCTCAAATTTGCTCCCGAGTAAAATTCGGCAGTTTCTAAACACGCGAAACAAAAACTCCTCCGGCAAAAACGGTTTTACCATAAAGTCGTCGTACTTGGCGTAGTAAATTTTCTTATAAAGCGCAGGAATGGCCTTATCTACGAGGATCATAACGGGAGTTAGGCTCCCGTTATCTCGCAGAAATTTGACCGACTCAAAATTTGCTAGATCCTTCGTCTTTACGTCGATGACGTAAAAGATGTAGCGGTTGCCGTTGTAATAATCCTCTTTTAACTCGATTAAATTTTCAAAACGAACTATACGGATGTTAAAGCGGTAAAGCGCGGCATTGAGGTTTAGTTGCATCTCCACGTCGTCACTAACGAGCAAAATTTTCTTCATTTTAGCCTACTTTTTGGTGACGTTATCCTCTT
>CALCKS010000137.1 GCA_937965895.1 uncultured Campylobacter sp. | reverse complement strand
AAATCATTTTAAGGAGCATTCCATGAATCTACTTTCTAAATTTAGCAAAGGCTTTCTAGCGGTCGCGATGTTTGGCGCCCTTAGCGCAGCCGCGTTTACCGAGGGCGAGGACTACGTAAAGCTAGAAAAACCGCTACCGGTCGAGCAAAACACGCTGGTTAAGGTCTTTAGCTACGCTTGCCCGTTTTGTTATAAATACGACAAAACCGTCACGCCGAAGGTCGTAGAAAAGGTCGCGGGGCTAAAATACGTGCCGTTTCATCTAAAAACCAAGGGCGAATACGGCGAGGCAGCGAGTAAAATTTTTGCCGTTTTGGTCGTGATGGATGAGGAAAAGGGCGTGAGCCTGCTAGATGAAAACTCGCTGTTTAAAAAGGCAAAATTTGCCTACTACAAGGCCTATCACGATCAAAAGCAGCGCTGGAGCGACGGCAAGGACGAGGCTGCGTTTTTAAAGACGGGGCTTGATGCGGCGGGCATCAGCGAGGCAGACTACCAAAAAAAACTAGAGGATCCCAAAGTCGCCGAACTGCTTAAAAAATGGGACGAGAGCTACGACGTAGCGAAAATCCAAGGCGTGCCGGCGTTCGTCGTAAATGGCAAATACCTCATCATGACTAAATCCATCAGCTCCATCGACGGCATGGCGCAGCTAATAGAAGAGCTGCTCAAAAAATAGGGCGCGGGCATGAAATTTGCGGAAAAAATAGCGAAATTCGCAGATGGCCGTCTGCCGTGGGCGATCCTCGTAGCAGTGAGCGCGGGGCTTGTTATCCTCGCACACTCGCTGTTTCAAAACTACGTCTATATGCCGCCTTGCGAGCAGTGCGTCTATATCCGCTTTGCATTTTTGTGCATGGCGCTAGGAGGCCTAGTCGCGATCATAAATCCTAAAAATTTGCTTCTTGCCGCGCTTGGCTACCTGCTAGCCTTTTGGGGTGCGATCCAGGGCATAATGTATAGCGTCAAGCTAGCTAAAATCCACGACGCCGTGCACGGAGACGATCCCTTTGGCGTGCAGGGCTGCTCGACCGAGCCGCACTATCCGTTCGGCCTGCCGCTTGAGCGGTGGGCGCCCGATTGGTTTTTACCTACGGGCGACTGCGGCTACGATAATCCGCTAGTGCCCGACGGCGTCACGCTAAGCGGCTTTCAGAAGTATCTCGTGGATCTTTACGAGGAGGGCTGGTATCTGATCCCGTCAAGTAAATTTATGTCGATGGCAGATTGCACTCTCATCGGCTTTGGCGTCTGCTTCGTCGTGCTCGCCGCGATGTTCGTTTGCAAAATTTTAACCCTCAAAAAAGCTTAAATCGGTCTAAATTTAGACCGATTTTGCTATACTCGCCGCATGAGAGCCTTACGCGAGCATAATTTTAAAATTTACTTCATCATCATTTTCGCAAGCCTTTTCGTGGTGCTTTTGGGCGTGAAAAACTACGAGGACGCCAAGGCGCAGATCACGGCGCTCGCGGATAAAAACAAGATCGCCGCTAGCGAAAATATGGTGGGGAATTTTTCGTTTTGGCTGGACGAGCGACTGCGCTCGCTGGTACGCGCGGCTAAATTTATGCAAAACGCAGGCATCTCGCAAGATAGCAAAAAGCTGGGCGACTTCATACGGCTTTTTAAAGAAAACTCCGCGGAATTCGACGCTTTGCAGTTTTTGCGCGAGGATGGAGAAATTTTCGTAGACGGCAAGGAGCTAGCAGACGACGAAGCGATGCCAAAGAGCCTGCGCACTGGACTTGTGTGGTTTGAGGAGACTAAAAGTACGCTAGCACCCACTGTAAATTTTATGCAGCGCCATAAAATTTTAGGCGAGCCGACGCTAAATTTATGCGTGCCCGTCATGGACGGCGGCTCGTTTGCGGGGGTGTTTTGCGGCGT
>CALCKS010000136.1 GCA_937965895.1 uncultured Campylobacter sp. | reverse complement strand
GTGCCCGGTAGCATTTTTTGCGTGTCGTTTATAAATTTATGCAGATAATCATCGCCTTTTGAGCGGATCATCATCGATAAATCAGGAGGGTTTGAGCCCATGTAGGCAGCCAAATTTACGCGGTTAGTTAGAACGTATTTGTTTTCGTATTTCATATCGTGGCATCTCTGGCACGCGTCGCGAAATACCTTCTCGTCGCTGATTTCTTTAGGTGCGATAGACTTTAGATATGCGACCATATCGGCGATCTCGGCGTTTGGATCCTCTCCGCCGGCCCCGAAAAAGGCAGGCATCGGATACGGATGCTCGTCGTTAAATTTATGCGTTAGTTTTAGCGCCTTGGTCGGATCTTTGATAAGGGCTGCCAAGAAATGCTCGTCGTATATCGATCCCGCGCTGCTAAGATCGGGCGGCACTACGCCGTACGCTTCGCTAAGTTCAGCAGCGCTCATAGCTGTCGGCATACCCGCAGCCTCGACTCCGTGACAGCCGGCGCAGCCAGCATTTGCAAAGGTTTCTGCGCCTTTAGTCGCGTCGCCTTTGGCTAAATTTATAGCCTTTATATCGTTCCAAAATGCGGTGTAGTCTTCGAGAGATTTTTGTGCCTCTTCGAGGTCTTTTTGTGCTCCGGCGACTTTTTTCCCGTCATTCAGAGCTTTTGTCGCATCAAGGGCTTTTTGTCTAGCTTCTACCACGGATTTGGCTTGATTTATATCCTCGGCGCCAAAGTCGTAATCGGCCGCGCCGACGTGCGGATGCATGACGTTATGCGCGTAAGGCTCGATACCCCAGTATGTTACGCCGGTTAAAATAACTACGATTATGAAAATTTTTAACTCTCTCATTTTACCGCTCCTTTTTTCTCAAGAGTCGTTATGATAGGTAAAACGACAAAAAGCAGAACGAAAAACGTAATGGTCGAGTAAAATCCTATCCATGAGTTTGAAATACCAAGCGTCACGCCGTCGGCAGGTAGCTTACCGAAGATCGTAAGCACGATCATATCGACCACTAGCAACCAGAACCATACAAAAAAGCCCTTTCTCTCGTGAGCCGGAGCCACGACGTCGCTTCTGTCGTAAAGCGGCATGAAAAATAGAGCTACGCCTGCGATCGCAAACGCGATAAGGCCGATGTTGTAAGCTTTAAATCCGAAAATATCGAAGAAAAATCCACGTAAAATCTCGTACTGCCACAAGAAGTACCACTCGGGATAGATGTGCGGAGGCGTTTTTAGTGGGTTGCCCGGCTCGAAATTTATCGGATCCATCGCGAAGTTGAAATGGAAACAGACTAAATAGAAAAAGAAAATCATAAAAAAGCCGATGTACATAAAGTCTTTTGCCAAAAATCCCGGCCAAAACGGAATTACTTTCGCGTTTTTCGTATCGCCGCTTAGGTATTTTTCGGCTTCTACTTCAAAGTCTATCTCCTCGCCCGTTTCGTTATTTACGTGCGGAACGCGGAGCGTATAAAAGTGTATCGCGACGACTGCTATAAGCACGATCGGTAGCAAGCATACGTGAAGCATGAAAAATCTCGTCAAAGTCGGATCGCTAACGGCGTAGTCGCCTCTGATCCACTCGACCACCGCGTCCCCGATAACCGGGATACCGCCGAATAAATTCGTAATAACCATCGCCGCCCAGTAGCTCATCTGACCCCAAGGTAGCATATATCCGCTAAAAGCCTCGGCTGAAAACAGGATGAAGAGCAACATACCGCTCACCCAAATCATCTCGCGACCTTTTTTATAAGAGCCGTAGTAGATCGCCGTAAAGGTGTGTATGTAGATGATTAAAAATACGACCGAAGCCGCAACCGCATGTATGTGACGCCATAGCCAGCCGTACTCGACCTCTTTCATTATGGTAAAATTTACGCTATCAAAGGCTAAATTTATATCCGGTTTATAGTACATAACTAGCATAAATCCGGTAAAAATAAGCAACGCAAAAAGCGTCGTGAGTATAACGCCCATCGCCCAGAGGAAATTTATATTTTTCGGTATCCAGTATTCGCTGACGAGGACTTTCATTAGCTTGTTTAGGGCGATCCTTTGATCCAGCCAGTCTAAAACGCCCGTTGATTTTCTGATGTGCATTTTTCCCTCCTTACGCTTGAGCCGCTAGTTTTTCGTATTCGGGGCTGGTTTCGCCCAGAACGAGTTTCGTACCGTCTATCTTAAACGGCGGTATGTCTAGCGGTCGAGGAGGAGGGCCGAAGGTATTTACGCCGTCTGCGTTGAATTCGCCTCCGTGACAGGCGCAAACGAAAACTTGTTTGCCAGGTTTCCACTCGGGAATACAGCCAAGATGCGTACAAAGCCCGATCGCGACCATATATCTAGCGCCATCTACTACGATATCGCGCTTGTCGTTAGGCGCCATAGAAGCGTCCTTTTTTAGAACAAATATCGGCTTTTTACGCCACTCGATCTGGCGCATCTCGCCGTCTTTCATTGGGCTAAGATCTACAGTCGTAAATCCGGCCGCCTTTACGCTAGGAAGCGGGTCCCAGGTCTTTTTAACGGCTACGAGAGTCGCTGCGCCGCCGACTGCGGCTACCGCGCCAAACGCTAGACCGATAAAATCTCGTCTTTCTTGTTTTACGGACATTACTTTCCTTTCAACGGTTTTTGAAGAATAATCGAGATTATACTCTTATGAAAATTAAACTTTTATTTTTCTAGCAAATAGTTTAAATATTTAAACTATTTTTAAATCATTATTTACTATTTCGTATTTTAAGGCTTTCGGGAGTAAAATTTGAGTGTAAATTTGGTTTAGTCGGTTAAATTTGACGGCCTATAAACAGACGTAAATTTAAATTATATTTTAGTTTGCGCGTTTTACCCGCGCCGCAAAATTTAACTCCGAGCGACTTTAAATTTACGCCGTCAAATTTGCCGTTTTTAGCGGGCAATGCTTGGTTAAATTTGATTAAAAGGAGAATATATGCGTATCGCTTCGATCGATCACATCGTCTTAACCGTCGCTGATTTACAACGGACGCTTGATTTTTACGTGCGCGTGCTGGGTATGCGCGAGATTGATTTTTCAAACGGACGCAAGGCTCTGGCCTTTGGCTCGCAAAAGATAAATTTGCACGTAAAAGGCGAGGAGATTTTGCCAAACGCCCTAAATGCAAATGTTGGAACGGCAGATATTTGCTTGCTTTCGGATACGCCGCTTGAGCTAGTTTTAGAGGAGCTAGAGGTTGCCGGCATCGCCGTAGGGCAAGGCATCGTGCCGCGAACTGGAGCGCTTGGAGCGATAAGCTCAATCTACGTGCGCGACCCGGACGGAAATTTGATAGAGATTAGCAGATACGTTTAAATTTGACGGGTTTATAAAAAGGCGAAGCGTTAAATTTAACCTCAAATTTAACGCCCGCCCTTGCTAAATAGCATTTTATCGCGATTTACTGCGGCTCCCTTGCTTTCATCTTTATATAAATATGTAAAATATCTATCGCCGCAGGCGTCACGCCGCTGATCTCGCTAGCCGCAAAGAGCGTCGGCGGGGCGAATCTCTCGAGCTTTTCGACCACTTCGTTGCTAAGCCCGCTGATACCGCGGAAGCTAAAGCCTTCGGGGATTTTCACGCTCATCATATCTTTCATACGGTCGATCTGCTTTTTTTGCTCGGCGATGTAGTGCTGGTATTTGGCCTCGGTTAAAATTTGCTCCAAGCTCGCCTCGTCAAGCGTCTCGAAAAACGGATCCAACTTGCGCAGCTTTTCGCCCGTGAAGCTTTTTCTGGCGACGATTTTTTGCAGGGTCAAATTTTGGCTGATGATCTCCTCGTCAAGGCTAGCTAAAAGCTCTAAATTTCGCTTCGTCGGCGTGATCTCGGTGCCGTTTAGCAGCTCTAGCCCGCGAGTCAAATTTGACCTTATGGCTTCTATTTTCTCAAACGTCGCTTCGTCTAGCAAGCCAAGCTCGCGGCCGTATCCGCCTAGGCGCAGCACGGCGTTATCCTCGCGCAGCAGCAGTCTATATTCGGCGCGGGAGGTAAACATACGGTAGGGCTCCTTGGTGCCTTTGGTTACTAGATCGTCGATGAGAACGCCGATGTAGGCCTCGTCGCGGCGCAGGACGAACGGCTCTTTGCCATCAAGCGCAAGCGCTGCATTTATGCCCGCCATCAGTCCCTGCGCGCCAGCTTCCTCGTAGCCCGTCGTGCCGTTTATTTGGCCTGCGAGATAGAGTCCGCGCGCCTTTTTGGTCTCTAGAGTGTGTTTTAGCTCGGTCGGCTGGACGTAGTCGTACTCGATCGCGTAGCCGTGGCGCACGATGCGCGCGTTTTCAAAGCCTCTGACCGAGCGTAGCATCGCGACCTGCACTTCATATGGCAAGCTCGTAGAAAAGCCGTTGATATAGTACTCCGTGGCCTCTAGCGTCTGCGGCTCGACGAAAAGATGGTGTCTGTCGCGGTCGCCGAATCTATTTATCTTATCCTCGATACTCGGGCAGTAGCGCGGACCCACGCCCTCTATCTGACCCGTAAATAGCGGCGCTTTGTCAAAATTTGAGCGGATGATGTCGTGCGTGGTTTCGTTCGTGTAGGCTATGTAGCAGGGCAGCTGCGTAGGCGCGAAGTCTCTCGTGCGGAAGCTAAACGGGCTTGGATCCTCGTCGCCGCCTTGGATCTCGAGCACGCTAAAGTCGATGCTTTTAGCGTCCACGCGCGGGCAGGTGCCCGTTTTTAGCCGTCCGACTTCTAGGCTTAGTTCGCGCAGGCTATCGCTTAGATTTTTAGCGCTTAGCTCGCCCACGCGGCCGGCTTCTAGTTTGTTAAATCCGACGTGAATTAGCCCGTTTAAAAACGTGCCCGTCGTGATGATGAGCTTGCTGGTTTTATACTCGTTGCCTAGGTGGGTTTTTACGCCCGTGATTTCGGCGTCCGAGCTTAAAATTTGCGTCGCGATCTCTTGGCTGATTTCGAGATTTGGCGTATTTAGTAGTAAATTTCGCATATAGACGCGGTAGCGGTCCATATCGATCTGAGCGCGGCTGCCTCGCACGGCCGGGCCCTTGCTCTCGTTTAGCACGCGAAACTGTATGCCTACTGCATCGGTCGTTAGCCCCATCTGTCCGCCCAGAGCGTCGATCTCTTTTACGAGGTGGCCTTTTGCCAGGCCTCCTATTGCGGGGTTGCAGCTGGCTGCTCCGATCTGTTCGGCTAGGATGGTGATTAGTAGCGTTTTTTTGCCCATTCTTGCGGCGGCGAGGCTGGCTTCGATGCCTGCGTGACCGCCTCCGACGACGATAATATCATAATTCATATTCAAATTTTCCTTGTCCTTAAAATTCGCGATTTTATCAAAAAACAGATAAAATATACAAAAATTTAAGGAAAGACGGCGAGGAAAATTATCTTAAATTTGACTCTCTTTGCCGTAGCCTCAGCGAGCTGCGGTTGCTCAAATTTTACTTTTTACCGCTCTTTTCAATTTAAATTTAATCCTCCAAATTATAAAATTCTCCACATTTAATCCATCGGAAAAATCATGAAAAAGCTTATTTTTTGTATTGTTTTGGTTTCAGCGTTTATCGGCGCTTTTGATTTGGCTATGGCTAAAGAAGCTAAATTTGAGCCTATAAATTCGCCGCAAGCCTTGCTGGAGTTTATCAAAGACGGGCAGAAAAAGGGCTATTTCCCGCAAAAAATCGTGCAGTTTTTGGGCGAGCCTAGGATTATGCAGGCTATTTATAGATTGCAAGACGTGGATTTTGATTTTTGCCGAGGTTGCGACCTAACAAAACGGGGCGTTTATCCTAGGGGGCGGCAACGATGAGGTTAAATTTTCGCCCGCGGATTTAAATGTTTATTATCTAGGCAGCGGAGACGACAGGGCCGAAAAAAGCATGGGCGTAGGCATTTTTATATTTGAAACGGACTGGGGACGCGACGAGATCTTGCTATCTCCCGACGAGCTGCACACCGTCATCGATACGGGCAAGATCGTGGACTGCGACGGTAGCTATCCTTATAGATTTAGATCGTTTTTCGTGTTTGGCAAGGACATAAAGAGCGAGGATATGCACTGGCGGAGAGAAGTTCGCCTGCTCAAATTTGGGCGTGATGCACCTCGAGCGCGCGGGCATCGCCGAGGATGTGCAAAAGGGACTAAATTTCTTACAAAAAGCCTGTGATAGCGGGGCCTTCGGCGGTTGCGTAAATCTAGCAGAGCACTACGAGTAGGCGGGCGAGCTAGCCGCTGCGGCGAAATACTACGCCAAGACCTGCAAAATCGGCAAAGACGACTTTGACGCGCAAAATATCGAATACAATAACAAGGCCTAGAAAAAGGCGTACGAGAAGCAAAATTTGAAGTGAAATTCGGCTGTTTTTGCGGCGCGAGCTTTTTAGGTTTGTTTTTTTGAGGATTTTGGGCGGAGTCGGCCTTGTGCGGCGATAAATTTGAGTAGATGCGGAAAAGGAGCTTTATTTTGCGCAAATTTATCCGCTTTGCTTGCGGTTTTGGCATTAATAACACGGCGAGTTTTTGATTTAAATTCAAAGCTTAAGTAGGGCCGGCAAATTTACGAGAAAATGCGGCATTTTTGATTAAATTTAGTAGCGACAAGAGGTTAATTTGCTGGGTTCAAATTTGCTTGCGAGGCTTGTAGTTTGGGTTCAAATTTTACTTTATGCGACTCTGATTTTTTTGCGCTCGGGCATAAATTTAGCCCGCATAACGGCGATCTTTACGGCGATAAATTTTTGCAGCTAAATTTGAGCGACTTTTGGAGTGCATTGTTTTGCTTAAATTTAGCTGCACTGCTTGCGACTTTGGCCTAAGGAATGTCGCGCGCAAAGTAAAATTTAACTTTCACGCGGCAGCGTGTTTAAAAATAAACCTTATCTATCTCATCGATATTTACGCCGTGTTTGGATAAAAAATATCCTTTTACTTCCTTATACGCCTCTTTATCAAATATCGTGATCATGTAATAGCTATTGTGCGGTACACCCCAAAAGCTGCCTTCGGTATCATGCGGCTCGTCTATGCAGATAACAGGGAAAGATGAAAATTTAGCATTCCTTCCGCCCAAGATAAAACACATAAAAAACTTGGTGAGTAAATTCCCAACCAAATAGAATACTATGATGCAAAAAACCATATATGCTATATCCAAAGATAGCGTAATGACGTAAAAAAATACAGGCGCCACTGCAATCCAAATAATCCAGTCTCTAGGTCTTTCACTGCCGATAAAAAACGGCTTATAAATAAAATTCCTTAAGTCGTCGCGTTTTGATACGAATACTCTTTTGCCTTTTTCGTAAAAATCTATACTGCCGTTTTTTATCTTTAAAACGGGTTGCTCTTTTTTATATCTATAAAATTCGCCTAGCGCAAAAATTAGTATCAATAAAAATACAGGTAGACAACTTATTAAAGCGTCTATGATGTCGGTATAATCGTCATAACTATTTAAAACTACTGCGCCGCATAGTCCGATCATCAATTGCGCCATTTTTAACAAAATCTGATATGATTTTTCATAGTTTTTTACTATTATCGGCTCTTTATCGTAGTCTCTTGCAAATTTCTTTGAGCCGGAATTTGTCAAATTTGAGTTTTGAAGATTGTCGTTTAAATTTGAGGTTTATTTGTTTGCCGTATTCAAATTTTACTCCCGTTACCCGCTAAATTTACCCGAATTTTAGCAAAATTTTGAGTTCAATTACGAGAGCGCGTCAAATGTACAAACTTAACTCCGTACGCGAAATAAAAATAAACTCAAATTTCCTTTGCGATTTTGTTCATCTTGGCAAAAATTTCCGCTCGCTCGCCGTCTTTTAGATTGCCCATTTCTAGCTTCGTCATCATCTGCATAAAATCAAATTTCTTAAACATTTTCGCGGCTTCTTTGGCTTCGCGTTCTAGTTTGGCGTAGATTTGCGCTTCGTTTTCGTCGCGGGCTAAATTTCGTAAAAACGAACTCGCCTCTCCGCCGTGAAATTTATCCGCGTCAAATTTACCCGCCGCACTGCTTGAACTTGCTTTTTCGTTAAATTTATCCAGCATATCGGCAAAACCGGTCAAATTTGCCGCCGCAAGCGTAGAGCCGACTAAAAATTTATCGCCCTTTTGACCTTGGCCGATTCGGTTTGCTAAGGTCTTTAAAATCTCGTTTGAGGCACCGTTTTTGATCTGCATTTTTATCCTTTTTATATTACTAACGGCGAGTCCTAGCAAAAAGTATTCCGTCAAATTTTAAAGACTGCGATTAAATTTTGGCTTAAGCTTTCTGAGGTATTATAGGACTAAAATACTCTTTTTAGTGCATCAGATAGCCTATACGTAATATTTTTATATTCGCATAAGTTTAAAAGAGTACCTATTTTACAGTAAATTTAAAAATAAACTTAAAAATAAATAATTCATAAAAATTAATCTAAAAAATACAAAATTCGTCAGGCAAATGACGGAAATAAATTTTTAAAAGTAATAAAATTGCTTCAAGATTTAAGAGTAATCAAGAATCAAAAAACAAGTAGAAGGGAGAATTTATGAAACGACATAAATTTGTGATCGCCGATTACAAACGTTGTATCGGTTGCGCTACTTGCATGGCGGCATGTTTCCGTAGCGCCTATGAGCGCGGCAAGCTCTCAAAGGCTAGGCTAACTGTATTGCGCCAGGCAAAGGGCGTCATGCCGACGCAGTGTCGCCAGTGCGATGACGGTCCTTGCGCGAACGTGTGCCCTACCGGGGCGCTAAGGTTTGACGATAACTACATCGAGCTTCACGAAGAGATTTGTATAGGCTGCAAACTCTGCACTATCGCTTGCCCTTACGGCGCGATAAGCTCGAGCGCCGAGCTCATGCCGTCGGTTAACTACGCGGTAGAGCCCAAATACTACCTCGAAATCGAAAGCCAGGCCGGCGCGAAAAACACCGCGATAAAGTGCGATATGTGCTTCGGGCGCGAAAACGGCCCTGCGTGCGTCGAGGTTTGCCCGACCAGCGCTATCATCATGGTCGATCCTTTGCACAGCCATCACAAGCTCGGCAACAAGATCGAGCAGGAGGCAGCTCAGGCTTTCGTCGATAAAATTTTACGCGGAAGCGGAAATTTAAAAGAGCCTCACGTTTTAGCCGATATCGGCGCTCAGGACGTCGACGGTGAGGGCGACGTCATCGTCATCAAGGAGCTTGACAAAACTCCTAGCGAGCAGGCAAGAGAGCAAGCGGCGTCAAATTCGCGCGCTATGAAAGACGAAAATAGCGGCGCAAAAGGGGGTGCGAGATGGTAGGCGTGTATCTGCTTTTCTTAGTTAGCGCCGCCGTTAGCATCCTGCTCTACGGCGCTCAAAAATCAGCCGTAAAAATCGGCTTTGGACTAAGCGCGATCAGCTGTTTTTACGCGCTTTGCTACTTCGTGGCTAATATGGGCGTAACCCAAGGCTTCGCTTTAGGCGGAGATTTTCTCTATGCGCCTAAATTTGAGCTAACTCCGCTTGGAAATTTCTTTAGCTTCGTAGTCGTCTTTATCGGCTTTGCTAGCAGCGTCTACGGCATGAGCTACGCGGAGGAATACATCAAAAAAGCAAGCGTAGGCGTTTTTGCCTGTTTGTTTAACCTTTTCATCCTTTCGATGCTTCTAGTCATCAGCGCAAATAACGTATTTTGCTTCGTCGTTTTGTGGGAGCTTATGACGCTTATCTCGTCTTTCCTCATCCTCGTAAACGACGGCAAAGGCACTCTAAAAGCGGTGATGGTATATCTAGGTATCGCTCAGGTTGGTGCATTTTGTATCACTTGCGGACTGCTAATAATGGCTCACTACGCCGGCAGTGCCGAGTTTAGTAAATTTGCCCACCTAAATATGCCTGCTGCGGTTAGCGTCGTGGTGTTTATACTATTCTTAGTAGGATTTGGTAGTAAAGCTGGTATGTGGCCTTTTCACGTATGGCTACCGATGGCTCACCCTGCGGCTCCTTCAAACGTTTCTGCTCTAATGAGCGGCGTTATGATAAAGGTTGCGCTATTTACACTAGTTAAATTTACGCTTTTCTTGCCTTTAAGCATTTACTTTGGTTTGACGGTTTTGATTTTGGGTGCCGCTAGTTCGCTTTTTGGTGTTCTTTACGCTCTTTGCCAGCACGACTACAAAGCGCTTCTTGCCTATCACTCGGTTGAAAATATCGGTATCATCTTGCTTGGTCTTGGCACAGGTTTATACGGTCTAGCTGCGGGAAATAACACTCTTGCCGCGATCGGATTTTTAGCGGGATGCTACCACGTGGTTAACCACGCGATATTTAAAGGACTTTTGTTTCTTTGCGCGGGTTCTGTTCTGCACGCTACGCACACTCGCGATATGGACGTGCTAGGCGGCCTAGCTAAAAAGATGCCTTGGACGTCTGTGGGTATGTTTATCGGTATCATGGGTATCGCAGCGCTTCCTCCGGTTAACGGCTTCGTATCAGAGTGGTTTACATATCAAGGCATGCTTCAAGGCGCGCTAGAGCAGGGCATTTTTACTAGATACGCCTTTACGCTTTCAGTCGTCGCTTTAGCGCTTACGGGCGTGTTAGTCGGCATGCACCTTAAGCTTTACGCAGTAATCTTTGCGGGAACTCCAAGAGATCAGAAAATTTGGGAAAATGCAAAAGAAAGCCCGATATTTATGGTGCTTGGCATGATCGTGCTAATGATCGGCTGTATAGGCTTTGGCATAGGAGCTAACGTAGTCGTCGGCTACATCCAAACAGCCGTAAATTCCATAGGCGGCGCAGGCGGTTACGTAGCTAGCCACGGTATAAATTTGACCTCAAATTTAGGCAGCGTGGTTTCCACTCCGCTTATAGCCATCATCTTGTGTTCTACTATGGTTTTGCCTTTTGCAATCTTAGCCGTGATGAAAGCAAACCGCGAGAAACCTCGCGAGACCGATCCTTGGGCTTGCGGATTTAAGTACAGCTCTCGCATGCAAATGACGGGCGGTCCTTTTACGGGCGATCTAAGGCGCATAATGAACTGGCTGTTTAAAGGCGAGAGAAAAGTCGTGACTAAAGGCTATTTTAACCCGGTCGAGTATCACAACCATCCAAAAGATATCTGGTGGGGGCTATTTTACGAGCCGGTGATTAAATTTACCGAAAAGGTCGCTGAAAAAATAGGCATAATGCAAAGCGGCTACACCAACGTTTACGCGCTATATATCCTCGTATATCTTTGCGCGATACTAGCGGTTAGCTACTTTTTGATATAGGGGGCGTGAGATGGAAATTTTACAGACTATA
>CALCKS010000135.1 GCA_937965895.1 uncultured Campylobacter sp. | reverse complement strand
CGATGAGATGGTGCGCCGCATCTGCGAGGTAAAAAGCCTCGTAAATATGGGCTTTGCGGCTACGGCTATCACGGACGCGTCGCTTGAGTATCTAGCTCGGTTGCCTAAGCTTTCGTATTTATCTTTAGAAAATAGCGAAAAAATAAGCGGCGAGGGCTTTAGATACTTTGCGCGGCACGCTAAGCTAAAGCACATCGATATTCAAAACGTCGGCATTACCGACGAGGGATTAAAGGCGATCGCGCAAATCCCTAGCCTAAAATCTTTACGCATCGTAGATACGCGCGTGAGTTTTGCCGGGCTGCTAGCCGTAGCGGACGCAAAAATCCTATTTCATATCGGCGGCGAACGCTTTAGCAAGGAGCAGATCGCTAAATTTGAGCAAGCGCAAAGAGATTTCCAAGGTAGCAAAAACAGGCCGGATCCGCAGGATGCCGCTGCGGCGCAAAGCGCGCTTTTGGAGTTTTTCGCGACTATGATCGAATGGGAAAAATTTGCCGCCCGCAAAGCTTGTGGTAAAAATAAAGACGAGGCGGAACGCAGGCTTGATGAGCTCTTTGCTCGCTACTGCACGCCTGCTAAGCGTAGCGGTTATCGCCGCGAGTTCGTCTGGTTTTCGCAAGCAGACGGCGGCACCTACGGCGGATACGAGCTAACGGACGTTGAAAGCGAAACGAAAAATAAATTTTACGTCTATGCCAAAGACGCATACGGTTTTGCGCGGCATTTTTTGCTCATACGCAAGGGCGGACGCTGGCTCGTAGATAAGCAGCAAGACATGGACGGCGGCTGGAAAAACTGCGGGTTATAAAATGCGCTAGGCGGTTTAACTCGGGCGCTTTTTGGCGTTTAACGCCTCAAATTTCTGTTTTAAAATTTTAAAAATTTCATGCTTTGAGAGCTCGTATTTATCGTATATCACGGCATCGTCGTCTCCGATAGGCTGCATGAAGTCGTATGTTAGCTCGCGGTCTAGCCCGCCTTTTTTAAATCTAACGTTTAAAACGCTAATTTTGCGCTTAGCGTCTATCTCGCGGATGCCGATTTCATCGATATCTTTAAAATAAAATTTCGCATTCTTACCGCCTTTTTGTATGAAAAACCCGCCATCTTCGATTTTTCGGTATCACAGAATAAGAAACTAGGATAAAGAGGTAACTTCGGCGCAAGCTAACTTACTGGCGCCGAATTTGAAAGTTATTTTATAGTTGCTTCAAAACCAACATCTACATCTGGATAGCTCTTTCCGCCGTGAAATGGT
>CALCKS010000134.1 GCA_937965895.1 uncultured Campylobacter sp. | reverse complement strand
GTTTAAATAGTTTTTGATTAGGCGTGACGGGAGCATACATATAGTATGTGACCGAACGCCTTAATCAAAAACTACTTTTAAAATCCGTCAAGCGCGGGGAATCCCAAATTTAAATTTGATTGATTTCGCTACTACGTGCGTTATACACAAACCAGCTCAAAATCATCACCAAACAAAACGCCCCAAACACCGCAAAAAACGCAAAATTCGCCCACGAGTAAATTTTGATAAATCCCACTTCATTTGCCGCGCTAAAATCAGGCGCAAAAAGGCTCGGGCAAATTTCATTTAGCGGTAGCGCAAAAGGAAAACTAATCTCGCTAACGCCGCTAAAATCGCTCGTGGAGTAATCAAGTCCAAATATCACGCCCAAAAAAATCAGGAAAAATCCCGCGAGCTTGACGCCAAAAACCTTAGGCGCGCACATCGCCACGCACACGCCAAACGCAGCAAACAGCGTCGCAAAGCGTAGCTTCACAACAAGCGCGTCCGCAAGCGCGCCGCCCAAAAACAGCTCGCACAAGATAAATTTAACCGCTAAAACTGCGAGCAACGCCACCCAAAACGCCCGCCTTCGCTGCAAGTTATACACAAAGCAGACAAAGCCCTTGTTTTCGATATTGTAGTCCATTATTTTGCCAGCAGCTCCTTGACCGCCGCCGCCATCGCGTCTACCGAGCCGATCGCCTTCACGTTTATGAGATACTTGCCACCGACCACGTACGCAGGCACGCCCTGGATCTTCGCCACGTCGTAGCTATTGTTCCACGCTTTTAAAATTTCTTGAGCGCGCTCGCTAGCTAGAGCCTTGTCGTAGTCTGCGTCGCTCACGCCTGCTGCGCTAAGAGCCGTCTGGATAAATCTCGCCTTGTCCTTGCCGTCGTTAAAATCGTCGTTCTTGTCGTGAGTAGCCTTGTAGATCGCAAATTTGGCTTTTTTAAATTTAGACTTGTCGCTAAGCAAACTAACGTCGCTAGCCTCGTCTAAAACGATCATCGCGGCAAAAATCTTGCTCGCCGTTTCGCCGAGCTTTCCTTTGGTTTTTAAGTGATACGGGATAAATTTGACTCCGTCTAGCTCGCTAAATAGCTTCGGCGTAACGGTTCGGTCAAATTTGTAGCAGTGGACGCACTCGTAGCTAAAGACCTTTACTACGCTATCTTTAGGCACGCTTAGAGGCTTTTCTAGCGTCTGATAGTCCGTGCCCTCCTCCAGCGCGTTTGCACCTACGCTAAGCAAGCAAATAACGGCTAAAATTCTTAAAAATTTAGCGATTTTCATAAAATTCCTTTACGGTAAATTTTAAAGATTGTATAAAATAAAGGGTAAATTTGAAATAAAATCTAAGCAACGAGCTCGTTTTTTAATTCTTTAACCATTTCGAGTTTAAGTTCCTTGGTTGTATAATGCCTGAAATTTTACATTTCAAAACAAGGAGTAGTTATGAAAAAGTCTATTTGTGTCGCGATTTTGCTGTGCGCCAGTTTGATGGCGAGTGAGTGCACCGCAGTGTATGGAGACGGAAAAACGGAGCTAAAGCTTGCTACGGGAAGTCCGGGAGAGCTTGGGCTGCTCGAAGTTCTATCTAATGAATTTAGCAAAGCGAATGATACCAAAATTTGCTGGATAAAAGCAGGAAGCGGTCAGACTCTCGAACTTTTAAAAAATAAAAAGATAGATATCGCTATGGTTCACGCTCCAAAGGCGGAAATAAACGCCGTAAAAGAGGGTTGGGCTACGCAAAGGACGTTGATCGGGTCAAACGAGTTTTTTATCGTAGGGCCTAAAAGCGATCCCGCAAAGATAAAAACCGCCCAAAACGTAACAGAAGCCTATACCGATATAGCCAAATCCCAAAGCCTTTTTTACACCAGAGCGGACAACTCCGGAACTCATAAAAAAGAGCTTAGTATCTGGAAAATGGCAAATATCACTCCGCAAGGCCAGTGGTATGAGGCAAATAAAGATTTTATGTTAGCGACTCTTTTAAAAGCCGATAAAAACGGGGCATATTTTATGAGCGATAGCAGCACTTGGGTCGTGGCAAAAAAAGATATAAAATCCAGCGAAATTCTATTTCGCGGCGATAAATATCTAATAAATACGTATTGTGCCCTAAGACAAAACGATAGTGATACCACCGAAAGCAAGAAATCGAAAGATTTTATAGATTTCGTAGCCTCAAGCGCAGGGCAAGAGATCATTAAAAATTACGGTAAAGACAAATACGGAGAAGGACTTTACAACGACGCCGTTTACGCTCAGAAATATTTTATAAGCGAGTAGAATTTAGGTCTTAAAAGATAAAATTCGGCAAATTTTGATAAGCCGAATTTCAACGACGCGGTGGGTAAAATTTAAGCAAGCGGGTTAAATTTCAAATCCAACCCGCCGCGTAAATTTTAAATTTAACTCCGGCGATCGCAGTAAATTTAACCTCGCCGCAAAATCCCAAATCTAGCCGCGCACATAGTTTTGGCGGCGGCTAGAAAAACTAAACCAGAAAGGTCAAATTTTAATACTCAAAGATATTCGGATCGATCACCAGCGCGCGGTAGGCCACGTCGTCTCTAGACGCAGACTCCACGTCCATTTCAAATTTGACGTCATTTGTCTTCGGATCGATCTCCACGAGCACCATTTTGATCGTCTTATCGGGCTTTAGCAGATAGACGTTCGAGCTTGAGATGAAGTACGTGCTTTTATCCTTTTGCCACTCCACGTTGCTCGTAACCGCGCTATAGAAGTCAAATCCGCGCTCCTTGCCAAACTCCCACGTCTGCTCGACGGTGCCCTTTTTCTCGTCGATCTTGTACTCGACCGCGCGAGAGTATTTTTCCTCTTTTAGCGCAGGCTGCTCCATACCGCGGCCGTCGCCGTTGTCAAATACGCTGATGTGCTTTACAGGGCCCTTGTTATCGTAGCGCGGAGTGAGCCACGCGGTGTGCTGCGTCCACGACCAGTCGAAATCGCCCTCGCACCTTGAGTTTTCGCATTTGATCTTGTTGCCGTTTTTATCGACCGGAACGAGCACTTTTTCTTTAAAGTCCGCGCTCCAGCCCTCAGGCGATGCGAGGATCCATTTTACCTTTTTGTCGCGGCCGATCTTAACTATGCCTTGGTGGCGGAGTGAGAGGATGATGCCGTCGTCGCTAGGATCATGCGAGATCGAGTTTACGTGCGCCCAGTTGCGTCCCGTGCCGGTCGAGGTCACGTCGCCAAAAGGCAGATCGTCGCTTATTTTGATCTCTTTGGCGTCCATGTCGATATTTAGGCACACGGCGCGAGCGTCAAGAGCCTTGATGAGGTTGCTGCGGTAGACGTTTTTGCCGAAAATTTCATTCAGATCCCACTCGTCCACGACCTTGCCGCTGCCGTCCACTTCGATGATGTGGTCTCTGATAGTGTGCGAGAGCCTGCCGTCTGCGTGGTGGTAGTTGTATTTACCGACGCGAAGCAGCAAGTGATCGCCTTTTAGCGGCATTACTTCGTGGCTAAGGTCGATGTAGCCGCGCGGCAGCTCGCGATTATACACCTCCTTGCCCATCATATCGTAGCGCATATATCGCTGCGCCATGCCCCAGCTCAGATCGCCGTTTGGCAGCTGATGAAAGCCCATCATCATGCCGCCGTCCATCACTCTGCGCTCGCTGCGGTCGTAAAATTTCTGATAATCCAGATACCATCTGACCTCGCCCTGCGTATCTACGACGAAATTTTCGGTGAAATCATTCCAGCTAGCGGCACCGCCGTTTTTCCAATCAAGCGGCTTATAAACGCTCGTGATCGTGTTATTGATGAGATAGAGCCTGTTTTTAAACGCAGGATCGACTTTTTTGACCTTCATCTTTTGCATGTGGCTAAATCTATAATCTCGGCTATACGTCACGATCGGCTGAGCGTAAATTTTATACTTTTCGACCTTCTTTTCGCCGTTAAAAACGTAGCTTACTTCGACCTCGTTTAGATAGTCCGGATACAGCCCCCAGATCGGCACGCCGTCATGCGTCAGCAGCGCATGCTCGGAGACGTTATAGGCGATGTCGATGCCGCCGTTAGGTTTGCCCAGAACCCGCACGTGGATATCCTTGATATCCTTGCCCGCCCTATCGATGACGGCCGTTAGAGGCGCCACGTCGTAGGGGTTGATAAACACCGAGCCAAGCTCGCCTTGGGTTTTTACCTGATGCGCCAAAACGCCCGCACTCGCAGTCTGCGGCACCGCTATAAACGCGCCGCCCGCCAAGGCCGCAGCCAAAACGATAGAACCGAAAAAATTCTTACGCATATTCGCTCCTTTTGGGTAAATTTAGCTAATTTTACTACTACCAAATCACATAATAATCATACTAGCTTTAAATTTTACTTAAATATCAAACTTAAAGCTAAATTTTAATATGAAGGCTTAAATTTTAAAACGAGAGCGAGCCGGATAACGGGTCAAATTTTGATATAATTAGCCCGAATTTATCAAATTTAAGGAGAGAAAATGCCTTTCATAAACGTCAAAATGGCAGGCCCGGAGCCGACAAAAGAGCAAAAGCAAAAGCTAGTCGAGGAGATGACCGACACTATGGTACGCGTGCTGGGCAAAAATCGCGAGCGAGTGCAAATTTATATCGAGACATACGACGCAAGCTCGATAGGCTCGGGCGGCAAGACGCTTGAGGAGATTAGAAAGGAGCAAAAATGAGCGAATTTTCAAAAGAGGATTTGGAGCGAAAAATCACGCTATCAGCGGGTGATACGGCGCCAAATTTCACTCTAGAAAACAGCGACGGCGTTAGCATCAGCCTAAAAGACTTCGTCGGCAAAAATGTCGTACTGTACTTTTACCCAAAAGATAACACCCCGGGCTGCACGACCGAAGCATGCGAATTTAGCGCGCTTTACGACGATTTTATCGCTAAAGACACCGTGATCGTGGGCGTGAGTCCCGATAGCGTCAAATCACACGCGGGCTTTGCGCAAAAACAGAGTCTAAAGCACATCCTGCTAAGCGATCCCGCGCACGAAGTCGCCAAACTCTATGGCGTCTGGCAGGTCAAGAAAAACTACGGCAAAGAGTATCTGGGCATCGCGCGCTCTACATTTGTAATCGGCAAAGACGGCAAGATCGCGAAGGTGTATAAGAGCGTGAAGGCGAAGGAGCATGCGGCGAAGGTTTTGGCCGATCTTGTGAAGTGATTGCAGCTTGTCTCGCGAGCGCTTTTAAATGATTTCGTAAATTTCGCCCTACGACAGACTACATGTCTAGTCTTGGGACGAAATTTACTTCAAAACATTTAAAATCATCTCGCGATACTTCGCCTATACTTTTTCTATTAAAATTTGAAGTCAAATTTACAAATTTGAGTCGCCGAGACCTGCACCCTGAAAATATCAAATTTAAATTTTCGGCGCGACAGCGCCAGATAAAACTGCGCATAGCGCAGCAACTTCTCACGTCGTAGGGGTTGGGGGATTGTTAAGGGGGAAGGGAGCGACTTCGTAATTCAAGTCCCTTCCCTCTTAACAAAGAAGTAAAATGTAAATTTGACAACTAAATTTTAGCATCTTAAAGATACGGGTCTCGGCGACTCAAATTTAAAATATTCCCTCAAATTTAACCCGAAATCCCGTCAAATTTCCGCTCAAATTTTTGATAACGATTATTTTCTAATTATCAAATTATTTATATTCGAGGAGTAATATTTCAGTTATTAAATAATTTTAAAGGAGAAAAAATGGTTAAGTTACAAGAAAAATACGGCCTTTTTATAAACGGCGAATTCGTCCCCGCAAGCAGCGGCAAGACGCTAGATACCTTTGACCCCGCCACCGGCAAAAGGCTAGCCGCGATCGCGGACGCGAGCAAAGAGGACGTGGATGCGGCGGTCAAGGCTGCGCGAGAGGCGTTTAAGAAGTTTCGCCACAGCACCGTAAGTGAGCGAAGCAGAATTTTGCTCAAAATCGCCGATATAATCGACGCAAACAAGGACTTTTTAGCCGCGGTCGAGACGATGGATAACGGCAAGCCTATCCGCGAGACGCTAAACGTGGACGTGCCGTACGCGGCGGAGCATTTTAGGTATTTTGCCGGCGTGATCCAGGGCGAAGAGGGTAGCGCAAACGTACTCGAGGAAAAGCACCTCTCGCTCATCTTACGCGAGCCTATCGGCGTCGTAGCGCAGATCGTACCGTGGAATTTCCCGTTTTTGATGGCGGCGTGGAAGCTAGCCCCGGTCATCGCAGCCGGCGACACGAGCGTGCTAAAACCGTCGTCTGAGACAAGCCTGAGCGTGCTCGAGCTAATGCGCCTCATCAAAGACGTGCTACCAAAAGGCGTCGTAAACGTAATCACGGGCAAAGGCAGCGGCGCAGGAGCGTTTTTGCAAAAACACAGCGGCATCGACAAGATCGCATTTACCGGCTCGACCGAGATCGGACGCGAGATCGCTATCTCTGCGGCTGAAAAAATCATCCCGGCAACGCTCGAGCTAGGCGGCAAATCAGCCAACATCATCTACGCCGACGCGGACTTTGATCTAGCTTTAGACGGCGTTCAGATGGGCATTTTGTTTAACCAAGGGCAAGTTTGCTGCGCGGGCAGTAGGATATTTGTCGAGGAGAAAATTTACGACAAATTTATCGCCGCGGCAGTGGAGAAATTTAAAAATCTAAAAGTCGGCGATCCTCTGGATCCAAAGACGCAGATGGGCTCTCAGATCAACGCCAAACAAGCAGCCAAGATCGTCGAGTACATCAATATCGGCGTCAAAGAAGGTGCCAAAATCGCCGTCGGAGGCAAACTAGCGGCTGCGGGCGATAGCTTCGTCGAGCCGACACTGCTAGTGGACGTGAGCAACGATATGCGCGTGGCAAGAGAGGAGATTTTCGGCCCGGTGGGCGTCGTGATCAAATTTAAAAACGAGGACGAGCTAATAAAGATGGTAAACGACAGCGAATACGGCCTAGGCGGAGGCGTCTTCACGCAGGACATCACTCGCGCTATCCGCACCGCTCGCGCGATGGAAACCGGCCGCGTGTGGATAAACTGCTACAACCAGATCCCGGCGGGCAGCCCGTTTGGCGGCTATAAGAGTTCGGGCATCGGCCGCGAAACGCACAAAATCATCCTCGAGCACTACACTCAGATGAAAAATATCATGGTAAATTTAACGGGCAAGGTTAGTTCGTTTTATTAAAATTTGCTAGCACAAATTTTGGGTCGGGCGATTTGCTCGGCCCTTTTTTGAATTTGACAAAATTCTTATAAATTCGCACAAATTTAAAATTGATTGGCTCAAGATAAGTTAAGCGGATTCTCTCTTATCATCTTTAGTAAAATATGATAGAATGTTTTTGTATCTTTACTGTTATTATATCTAAACTCTACTTCACTTCGCTCGTAGCTGCATGCAGAACACACTCT
>CALCKS010000133.1 GCA_937965895.1 uncultured Campylobacter sp. | reverse complement strand
ATTTTTGAGATAGGCGAGAAAATCGGCGTAGCGTAAAGAAATACAAATTTGTTTTTTTCTCCTTTTTCACTTCTAGGCGTCGCCCTCTTTTGCAAAGAGGGGCGCCGAATACACATCTATGGGGGACTCGTCCCCCATACCCCCGGCGTCTTTTTTTTTCAAGGATAAGAAAAGGGGATCAATGAGAGTTTTATTTTTTGGGTTTTGCCATATATATCTATATATTATTAAGAAGGTGCCAAAAACTCGCGCAAACGCCGTATTTCCAGACGCGCGCGAGCAGTTTAAGGCTTACATTTCTAGATCGTTTTTTGGAGACGACGAAACAGGAGAGTAGCTAAGAAGACCGCTTTTTATTCCGGCAAAATTAGAGATGGCGGTTTTGCCGCTTGATATGTCGTCCAAGCTTTCGACCAGATACCGCCCCTTTGGCTCGACATAGAGCCTTCCCGAGCCCACAAGCTCGGAGAGCAGTGCAGCCTGACCGAGGAAAAAGCTATCGTTAGCAAGTTTTAAACCCTCTTGATTCTTTTGCAGTTCGGCAATCTGAGCGTCTTTTGCGTTAAGAGAATGCTCGGCAGTTTTTAAAAGCCCTTGTAGTCGCTCGTTTTGTTTTTGTAATTTATCGAAGGTTTGCAATAGTGCAGTATTTTCTTTCTTTAGAGCGTCGACATCTACATCAGGCTTTGAAACAATGCCACCAAAAAACGCCTTAGCAATCTTGTTGTCTTTAAGATTCGCCGCTTGTGCCGCCTCCGCCTTATAACGTTCAACGTCGTTTAAGACGGGCACATAGCTTCGTATCTGCTCATGCGCGGCATAACCCAAAGCGACAGCTTCTGATACAAATGCAAATACCCTGTCCCGATCCAAGATACCAAAGCCGTTTTTTAAATTAGCAAATTCAGTCTCAGCCTCAGCAACAACCCGCTTTGAGTTTTTGATTTTTTTGATTTTTTCCATTATCTTAGTCATCTCGTCATCGATATTTACATTAGCAGGCACTTTTTTTAGCTCGGCTAGTTCGTTCTTTAGTTGCTTGTTTTCTTGTTCCAAAGCTGCGTAATCCTCGCGCTTACCCCCTTGCTCTTTGAGCGCATTTCTAGCCTCAAGGTTTGCAGACTTTAAGGCTTCCTCTAGCGTTTTGATTTTCGCCTTTGCATCGGCTAAATCAGCTTTCGCAATTTTCAATTCTTGCTTAATCGGCTCTTGCAGTTTCACGGCTTGCTTATATTGGCGCGGCGTGAGATGTTCCCGCCCGCTTATTCTTTTGTCAATCCCGCGTTCCATATTTAATACGCGGGCGACTTCGGTCTGAATATCGCGCATTAGCTGACGCTTTCCGCGCGTTATTCGGTGCATGCTATTTCCGTTTTCGTCGAGACTAATAAAGAGTATTTGAAAATGTGTGTTTTTAACAAATTGCCCCTCGTCATTCAAATGCCCCTCATCGCGGTGAATCGCCCCGTAGATCATACGATATCCGGTCTTTTTTTCGATTATCTTGCCAGCTTTTCGCAAGTCGTCCAAAGTATGGTATTCCCTAGCATTAATTGACGCCTCCCAGAATATCTTATTTTCGTCAAACTGCGGCTTTTGATTATATTTTTTCACATACGCGGCGACTGCGTCGTCTCGCATTTTTTGCCCTAAAGCTCGCGCTTCGGAAAAAGTATGAGTATATTCATTTTCATGCGAATACTCGGGATGGCAATCGTTCGGCAAAAACCCGCGGCGAAAATTATGCCAGCAATGCCCGGGTTTAGCAATGAGAATACTTACGCATGATTTAGCATTGTTATCCATAGTTTTTTCCTTTTATTTTCTAGCATTAAAAGGCACTGTAACCCCCTTGCGGGGTTATCGGTGCATGTAATGCGCAT
>CALCKS010000132.1 GCA_937965895.1 uncultured Campylobacter sp. | reverse complement strand
GCCGCGCTGTTTGAGTACGCCTACTGGGTTGTCGTAGTCTATAAAAAACACCCTTTGACCCTCTTTGCAAAGTCTTTTGGCTAGGGCAAAGGCCATGTAGCTTTTGCCCGTGCCGCCGTCCGCGTAGATCAGTGTGATTAGCTGCTTTACTAAAAAGCCC
The DNA here is from genome assembly GCA_937965895.1 of uncultured Campylobacter sp. Lineage (GTDB taxonomy): Bacteria > Campylobacterota > Campylobacteria > Campylobacterales > Campylobacteraceae > Campylobacter_A. The sequence goes on along the minus strand of CALCKS010000132.1, from coordinate 3,405 downwards.
TCTATCAAAAACTCGACCTTTTCGTTGAAACTATCCTTAGTTAGGCTAGAACTTTTTAAAAACTCGAAAATTTCGCTCATTATAATCCTTTTTTCCACAGCTCTTTCTCTAAAAATCCACGGCTTAAACCGCTGCATCTGGCTAGTTTGGATATATTTAATTTACCGTTTTTAAAGCGATAAAAGCCTAGATCGTAGTTTAGGATATTGTCTAGCCTAGCTTGATACAAAGCTCTTTTGCTTGCGCGTAGATTATCGAGGTGGATTTTTTGTTTAGTCGTCAAACCGTCTTTCCTTAAATTAAACCTTTTAAAGAGCGTTAAAGTGGTTTAAAACGCTCTTTAAAGGGCTTAAAGCCCTTTAACGCAAATTCTTAATTTTTCTCGTCTTACAAACCTAGGTAAAAGCCTGGATTTGTTGTCTTTTAACCTTTTAAAGTCGCACCAATAAATTTGAAAATCGCTCTTTATCTCGTTCATTTTCCTACCTCCAAACTCTCAATTTTTGGCACTATGCGGAAGCTATCTTTTACCGTTCTTGTTAGTCCTAGTTTTACGAGATCTTCGTCTTTTAGCTCTGCTAGAGCGTCTTTGTTAGGCTTTTCCTCGTATATGATGCACTCTTTGGCTAGCCCGTAGCTTTTGATCGCTTTTAGTAGGCTTTCTACTTTGGCCTTTATGCGCGGCAAGCTTACGCTTTTGGTTAGGCGATAGCCGATCTCGCCAAAGGTAAATTCTTTCGAGCGTTTTTCGGCAAATTCATGCTTGTTTTCTTCGCAAAAAAACGTGATTTGCTGCTCGATATAGTTTTTCTCGCTCTCGAGTCTTTCTACTTCGGCCTTTCTGCTCTCTTTTATACGGTTGCACTCGAGTGTTACTTCGCCGTTGATCTTTTCGATGCCTACACTTAGCTCGCATACCTTTTTTAGCGCGTTATCTATATCGCTAAAACTTTTTATTTCCATGTTTTCCTCCTAATATTTTAAATTTCATCACAAATTTAAGCTTTGCAACATACCCGTAGACCGTACAAACGGATAAATTCGCTTTGGCTTTTTTATGATTTTTAAACTCAAGCGCCATCACTCAAACAAACTAAATTTAAGCTCGCTAAGACCATATTCTTTAGCCCATGCCGCCTCTTCTTGCATGCCTTCGCTTTTATCGCTCCACTTGCACGGATAGCGGTAGTAGTAGCTGCACACCCTAAGCAGCTCTTCGCAGTTTTTCATTACTCTTTCGCGCTCAAGTTCGCTATATACATCCATCCACGCAAGCACGGGCGAGATAGGCTCGTAGCCGTTTTGCCTGACGATAGCGCAAGCCTGCTGCGCTATTTGCTTAGCGTAGTAGTTTCTGTCCCGATCTTTGCACTCGATACTCGCGTAGGGAGTAGAGACGAATACCAACCTTGCGGTTTTTACGTCCATCTGTTTTTCTCCTTTCTTTAAATTTAACTTCATCGGGGGCTAAAATTTAGCCTCCTGTGAAATCAAATTTAAGCCGCGACTATATCGACGCATCTACCGCTTACGCGCTCGATAATCGCGCCGCCTACTACCCTGAAATACTCCTTGCCGTAGTAAGCTTTCATACCTTTGATGAGCTCGTTATGAGTAAATACGCTTTTTGGCGTCTTTGCGCGCCTTACGCCCCATATATCGCCTCTTTCGTTTATCCGGCATTCGTAGCCCATGTTTTGCATATTTTTTATGAACGCCTCGCGTTCTTTCATTTCTAAAATTTCGTTTGTTTGCGTTTTCATATCGATTCCTTACAACTATTACAACCGTTACAACTATAAAAGCAACATCTTAGTAGCCTCTTTGACTACGTCTTCGTTTATAGGGGTCTTCGCGTATTCGCTTAGCATCTTTGCTCTTCTTAGCAGCTTTTCGGTCTTTCTGAAATTTCCTTTAGCTAGCGCTTCTATTAGATCGATGCACGGTTTTTGCGTTACGCCGAAGTTTTTGCAAACTGCTTCCAGGTCGTCTCTTATCTTTTTCTTGTCCTCGTCTACGTAGGAAAGTCCGCCTAGTATCCATTTGTTTCCGACTCTCGAGCTTAGCTGTTCTAGCTCGTTTCCGCTCTTTGAAGCTGTTAAATTTATTAGTAGCTTGTTCGTACCCACGAGTACCAGAGTTGCGCGGCTAAAATCGTGCATCCTGCGCAAGCTTTCAAGCGCGCGGTACGGCAAGTGTTCGGCCTCGTCTATAATGATCGTCCTGCTTACCTTTTTTAGAGCTTCCGCGCTTTGACGTATTAGCTCATCTATGCTTCCTTTGTCGTTTAGTCCGAGCTCTCTAGCTAAAATTTTAAAAAGGCTCTTTGCAGACGTGTTTATGGTAGCCTCGATTAGAATGCTGTCTGGATGCGTTCTTACGTATTCGCGCACGGCTCTTGTCTTTCCGCTGCCGGCTACTCCGCTTATCATCGCCATATCCCTATCTTGCACCGCCCAGCCGATCACCGCATGTATGCTTTTGGCGTCCTTTGTCCTTACAAACGGCAACTCGTCTTGCAAAACGTCCACTTTTTGGATAAAATTATCAAGATAGTTTTTCGCAGGCTCTTCTACTTTGTCGGCATACTTGTAGCTAGAGCCTTCCTTTATATATCCCGAGATATACGCGGGATTTATTCCCAACGCCGTAGCAAATTTGTTCTGACTCATACCGCTTGATTTATTAGCTTCGATGAAGTCTTTTATTCTGTCTGCTAATTGCATTTTTCCTCCTTTGATTTTGGTTTTTAAATGTTTTAAACGCCGTTTAATAGGACTTTAAACGACCTTGAAAGCATTTTTATTCCCCGCTTGCTATCTCTATGGCGTCGTCTACGGAAAATTTCTTTTTAGTCGTTCTCTCTGCGGTAAATTCGTTTAACTTATCGTAATCAAACCCCGCGCCCGTTATGATGCTATTTACCTCTTTTTGCCTTTTTATGGTCTCTTTTAGCGTCTCTATCTTGTCACCGTCTTCGTAGTTAAAGTTCTCAGGTTTTAACGCCTCTTTGTGGGCTTCAAGCATTACTTCGAGGTCGTAATTTACGTTTAGTCTTGTAAATTCGCTAAATTCGGCGCGTTTGATGACGGTTCTTATGGTTCTCATATTCTCTTTGAATACCTTTTTGACCATCTTATAGGTCTCGGCACTCATCGGACATATATTTTTATCTTTTGCTTCGCAGATGAAATTTCCCTCCAAATCAAACACGAATATCGAGCTTACGTCGTCTATGTTTTCGCTAACTAACACCTGGGTCTTTACGGCCGGGAGAAACGCCGAGCCGAATTCTCTTGCATCGTAACTAATTCCCTTTTTGCCTACCGTTCTAGGCTCTAATCCTCCCGCATGTAGCATAAATTCCTCTTTTCTTACGCCGCGAAGCGGAGTCATATCGCTATT
>CALCKS010000131.1 GCA_937965895.1 uncultured Campylobacter sp. | reverse complement strand
TAAAATCTTTTAAGCTCATTTTTTACCCTTTCAATATCCCAAATCTAAGATTCGAGATCGTAAATTTCGTATGCTTTCTAAATAGCCTTTTCAGAAGCCGTAGCATTTTCGCTCTCCTTTTTTCGCTCCGCCATCCTTGTTAGCAGCGCGAGATCTATTAGCAGATCGCCTACGCTCATTCTGCTCATCTTAGAAACTTCGCATAGATGCTCCGCCACAGAATGCAGATAATCCGAAATGCTGTCTGCGATCTCTGCCGCAGCAGTTTCAAGCTTCTCATCCATCGCTTTCTCCTTTATGCTGCTACTGCCAAGCGGGCTTTTTCTACGTCTTTTACGCTGAAGTAAAAGCTCATACGCCTAAAGCCGCGATTGACGTAAAATATCATCTTGTCTTTTTTGATATCGTAGTCCTCATTTTTTGCCAAATAAACGATATTTTCAGCATCCATTCGGCTTTTAAACACGACGTTCTTTTTCTCGTCTCTTGCTACATACCTGAAAAACTTAGTTTCCATTTTTTTCTCCTTAAAAAAATATCCATAAAAGAGCCTCCGATTTAAAATTTCATTCGAAAAGATACAGCAAAGATTTTTAACCGCCTAAGGAGCAAGGCGAATGGAGGCTCATTTATGGGTATGGCGGCGGACGTTCGGTTTAACCGATAAAAGCCGTTGTTGCAATTTAGCGCGCCGCTTGGCACGTCCGCCATAAAGAAAGTTTGACAAGGATTTTTCTACCCCCGAACTTGTCGCTATCGGGGCTGATTGCTCGGGTATGGGATTTCGTTCTCATACGGACGCTTCCCGTAGCTTTAGCTCTACGCGGGCTAGGTGTGGGTCACCTTTTTTATTACGCTAATCGTAACAAAAGATGGCTTAAAATGCGCTTAAATATTTACGAGTATCGTAATTTTATGAATAAAATTTTGTGTTATAATTCTAAAAAAGGGGAAAATGAAAAAACTACTCGTTTTAATTTTAGCGGCTTTTTTGCTCGCGCCGTCGGTATCTTTTGGCGCGCAGAGAGTGGGCGGATACGTCACCAAAAAGGGCAAATACGTAAAGCCTCACTACCGATCGAATAAAAATCGCACACAGCGCGACAACTGGTCGAGCAAGGGCAGAAGCAACCCATACACCGGTAAAAGAGGCACGAAAAAGCCGAAATGGTAGAAAAAGTAGCAGTCATTACGAGGATAGACAATAATTAACTATGATGACAAAGATTTATTCCCAATTCTCTCAACATAGAAAACGGAGTAGTGTAAGAAATATTATAATACGCACATATGTTGGGTATTTTGATTTTGGTAGAATTTGGCCCAACGAGAGTTTCATTGGTAACTACGATCATGCCGTGCGTTAAGGCGGTGGCAATCACCCAAGAGTCCGCGATTTTTGAAAAGTTTTCAATATTTTCGGCGCTAAAGTTATTAGGCAAGACTTTAGTGTAAATATTTGTTAGCATTCGCCCGAAGTTCTCTTGTATTCGCATATCGTGCGCAATTACTTTTATATCGCCGGCGTTGTTTTTAACCCATTCCTTAATTGGATCGTTCTCCGAAGTGCCATTATTTATTTCATCAATAACGCTTTGCGCTACACATACTTTTCCGGCAAGGCTCATTGTTATTAAAAAGTCCCAAAAGCCGGGGCAAAAATCGAGAGGATAGTAATTTTTTGCCGCAGTTATAAAAATATTAGTATCCAATAAATACATTTTATCGCCCTCATTTTAGCAGTTTAAATTCTTTACCGACTTTTTCTACAATATCAAACTTTTTATAATCAAGCAGGATAGCTCCGTTGGTGTAACTCTCTTTGCCATTCAATACGGCTTCTACGACTGCAAAGGAAAAGAGATCGCCGTTTCTGCTTCTAACCATTTTTTGAGGAGGAGCGAATCCGCGAGATTCTTCGGTATTGCCGTCAAGCATTCGCGTGCGCTCAAACTTATGCTGCTCTCTCGAGTAAAGTTCGCCGTAGGCATCATGCGTAATTAAATCTAAATTTCTTATTCTATTAAGAATCGATAGGGTGCTTACAGAGAAAGCATTCGCCGCCTCATTTAGCAAATTAGCGACGTTGTTGTTGCTAAAAAACTGCCTTATTTTTACTTCAGGCATTAATATCCTAGCCGCAATTTCATTGCATTTTAATTCAACCGCAGTTGCATTCTCTATTTCTAAATTAGATATACCACTTTGCCCTATCCACAAATGAGCTAACTCGTGCATGAGAGTAAAGACTTGCGCGGCCATGCTATCGTTAGAATTTATGAATACGAGTGGGGCAAGGTCATCGTATATGGCAAACCCTCTAAATTCAGATAAGCTAAGACGCTTTTTTGTCGCTCCCAAATTTTTATTTTTCATCACGAGTATATTGAGCTTTTCGGCCTTTTTGATAAAATGCTTTAATACGTCGTCTTTCCTTTTTCCCTTGGCTACTACAACGCTGGCTTCTAGTTTTTCCGCAATATCTCTAGCTATTTTATCTACATCGTCATCTTTTGTAAATTGTCCGACTATACGTTTTACGGCAATATTGTTTTCTATTAGATACTCTTTGAACCACCCTTGTTTATATTTCATATCTTTAATAAGAGTTTTTAACTCTAAGGATAATTCGGGATTAGCAAGATTGCCGATAGTCCGCAAATCTGGGATGATCTCTCGCTCTTTAGGTGGCTCTTTAAGCCATAGATACCCGAAAGGAATTTGAAGCTTTTTGGCAATATCCATAGCTTGCTTAAATGTAGGCTTAGCCTCGCCGCTTATCCATTGAGCGGCTTTTTTGTGGGCACTTTCTACGCTAACGCCTGCACGTTTAATAGCCCACTCTAGCACGCTGGGCGTGATTAGAGCTTCATTGCTTGCCATTTTGAATATTCCTTGAATTATTTTGTATTTTAAAATTTTAGCAAATTTTAGGTTTTATAAATATTAAGTCTTATTTTATCCCGCTGTCGCTAAACGTTAGCCCCTTATGAATTCTAGCTTGATTTTATTTGCTATTCGATCACGCTCATAATATAGGCGCGTTTTATTTTTTGCGTACGCTCGTCTTTAATTATTTTAACTTTGAGCCTTATCGGCTCGCGCCTTTCCGCTTTTCTTAAAATTTGATCCCTCTCTTTTTTGGTCGTCGTTTCGGAATTTGCCGTTATTTTAAGAGCCCCCGAGCTTAGGTTTAGGGGCTTCCCATCCGTGAAACGCTGCGCTTCTACGTGAAATAAATCGTCTATCTCTTCTTCGATATCTTGAGGTTCTGTTTCTGGGGGCGTAACAACCCTAAATTTATCCTTGTCTGCTGAAGTTAGGGGCTGATCTGCCTGCGCCTCGATTTGCGGAGCAATAAAGGCCTTCTCCCCGTCTTGTAACACGCTAGCTACGCTCTTTTTCAGGTAATTTGCGGGCGCCTGCAACCCGCTATCTAAAATAAGCTTTCTTACGTTTTCTAAAACATCATTTAGCTTTTCTCTCTCTATTTCTTTGCTCTTTTTTTCTTTTTCTGCATCTAGTTTTTTACGTTCTAACTCAATTTTTTTAATCTCTTTTTCGACATATTTATGATAACTGGACCTCGCATACCAACCGGCTATAGCTACAATAAATACTAGCATAGTTTGCCAACCCGTCATATTGCTAACTCCTACTTTTATTAGTTCCGTTAAATCTGCAGACAGCTCTATACACCCTCTGTCTAGTTTAAATTTTAGCACTCTTTGGCTTTGAGGAATTTGAATATTAAATTTTTGCTCCAAGCCGTCTATAAATATATTATATTGAGTTTGGTAATCTAGTATGATTTTGGCGATGTCGGCATTGATGTAGTCAAGATCAAAATCCATAAATCTGCCGCCATCAAGCTTAATAGTATATTCTAGCTCGGAAACTTGAGTTATTTCTACGTTACTTTGAGTTTTTATCATAATATCTTTTGCTCTAATCAAATCATTGATTGAGCCTATTTCCATTTTAACGCTGTTTTGTTTCTCCATCGTTTATCCTTTCTCAAAACCTCTTAGAATTTATAGAATACGATCCGACTACGCGCCCTATGATCTCGACGTCTAAATT
>CALCKS010000130.1 GCA_937965895.1 uncultured Campylobacter sp. | reverse complement strand
TTTGATTTTACGTTCGAGCTTGGAGCACTACTTGGTTGCGCTGCGGGCGGCGTAGGGGTCGGCGGCGACGGCTGTGCGGGCGGTACTACCTGCGCTACTTGCGGTTCCGGTTCCGGCTCAGGCTTTTTAACCGGTTTTGGCGTAGGTTTAGGCTTTGGTTTTTCCACGGGCTTTTCCACGGGTTTTGGCTTCTCTACCGGTTTTTCTATTGGTTTTGGTTTTTCTATCGGCTTAGGTGGCTCGACCGGTTTTGGCGGTTCTGGCGGCGTGACGACAGGTTCTGGCGGAGGAGGCGCAGGCGGTGACGGAGGCGGCGGCGCTGGTGGGGTAGGTGCCGGCGGGAGCGGAGCTGCTGGCGGCGTAAAGGTATTTAACGCTATCTTGACGCTTTTTTCTTCCGGCATCGGTTTTAGTTCTTCGTAAAATTTGATAAAAGATCCGATGAGGATAGAGTGCAACAGGATAGAAACGCCAAGCCCCGTAAAGCTGGCGCGTCTATTCAGTTGTTGTTGTGATAGCGAAGTTTTCATGATTTTTTTCTTTTAGTATGTCGATAACCTTGATAAACGAGTCGAATTTACTCTCTTTATCGCTTTTGAGTTCTATTAACGTTTCGTTTTTTATCTCGTTTAGCTTTTCTTTTAAATTTTCCTCGGCGATTTTCTCTTCGCCTATAAAAAATTCATTATCTTTATTAATTAAAACGGCGATTTTATCGTTTTCGTCTTGCTTTTTTTCCGCGCTCTCGCTGTTTGGCAGGTCGATTTTGATATTGCCTTGAGCGATAAAGGTAGAGATGCTAAGCACGATAGCTAGCAAAACGAGCATAATATCTATGAGTGGGATTACGTTTAATCCCTCTTTTTTAGGCATTCTCACGTGAAGCCTTGTAGTGGTTTACGAGTACGTCCACTTTTCTCATAAACGCGTTGTAGATCATTAGCGTCGGTATCGCGACGATGAGGCCTAGCGCGGTTGCTTTTAGCGCGAGAGACAGGCCGACCATGATGCTTTTAGTGTCGATGCCGCCGCTCATACCCATGTCGTAAAAGGTTACCATGATGCCCGCAACCGTACCCAAAAGCCCGATATACGGCGCATTTGAATAAACGATATAAAGCGTTGTTAAATTTCTGGTTACACTCTCTTCAAAGTCGTCTTGGTTTTTGTAGTTTTCAAATTTAACGTTTGCGTAAAAGATCAAGCGCTCTATCGTAAGCCACACTACCGTAAAACTCATAAGCCCTAAAATGCCGATGATAATGTAATCAACGTTGTGTTTGAGAAATTCCATTTATTACCTTCTTATAAAATTTGCGCGCCAATTATATCAGATTATGGTATTTATTGTCAATAACGAATAAGCAAGTAATATTTTAAATGATTTTATCTAAAATTTAGTCTTAGAATTGTAATATTCGTTTTCAAAATCTGAGCGGATTAAAGAAAACAAAATTTAAATATTTTTCTAAATCGGCGCAAAATTTAATAAATTTAAAGAGGAGAAAAAATGAGTTTTAACAATGTTGCGAAGATTTCTTTCGTCGCGGCTCTAGCTATCGGCGCAAATGCCGCCGAAAACGTAACGCTAAGCGGCGTAGAGGTAAGCAGCACTAGCGGCGGCTACGGCGTAGACGACGTAAAGATAAGCACGAGAAATGCAGGCATACTAAAAGACGTCATGCGTGATATTCCCGGCGTTTATGTAGGCGGCACGAACGGCATGAACCAAAAAATTTACATGAGGGGCGTGAGCGACCGCGGCCTAAATATCACGATCGACGGCGCGAAGCAAAACGGAAATACCTTTCACCACAACGCAGACCTACTAATCGACCCTGATCTGATCAAAGCCATCGACGTTGAGGTCGGCTCGCGCTCTGTAGTAAACGGTGCTGGGGCTCTGGGCGGTTCGGTAGCCTTTAGGACGGTGGACGCTAGAGACCTGCTAGAAGAGGGCGAAATCATCGGTGCGAAAATCAAAACGGGCTACGCCTCAAATAACGACGAATTTTCGCAAGGACTCACGGTATTTACCGCGCCCGTCGAGGGACTTGACTTTTTAGCCGCGCTAAATCACAAAGGCTACGACTACGGCAAGAGCGGTAACGGTAAGAAAATCGGCGGCGACGGCAACGACCTTAGCTATCTTTTTAAGCTCGGATATAGCTTTTTAGATGCGCACAGGATATCGCTCTCTCACGAGCACAACCACTACAAGGGACTTTATCCTTTAAGAGCAGAATTTGGTAGTTGGCATACAAATGATGACTACCGCAAATACGAGCGCGACACGACGACGCTAAAATACGAATTTACGCCGAGCGAACTGCTAAATCTAGACGTAACGGCGTATCATACGAAGCATCAGAGAATCGACGGTAGCAAATGGGGTGTAAAAACTAGAGGCCTAAGCGCGAAAGCAAAAACAGTGGTAGAAACAGGCGACGTGACGCAGACGCTAAGATACGGCGCGGAGTACTACCACAGTGAAAATTTTAACAAGCCGCAAAACAACCGCCCCGAAAAAGTAAACAACTACTCGTTTTACTTAGAGGATGCGATCAAATTTGCAGGCCTAACCGTGACTCCTGGCATCAGATACGAGCGCCACGAGCTGAAGACCTATAACGGCACCGGCGCAAATATCGGCGGGTACAAATACAAATTTGACGAATTTTCGCCGGCTTTGGCGCTTGATTACGAGTTTATGAAAGGGCTTGGCGTATTTGCCAGCTACGCTAAAGTGTTTAGAGGGCCGGACGTTATGGAGTCTATGCTAGCTAGCGGCTCTAGTAGGGGTACGGCGCTAGGATACAGAGCAAACCCTGATCTAAAGGCTACTACGGGCGATAGCTACGAGATCGGCGGACGCTACAAGGGCGAGTTTAGCGAAACGGGACACGTTAGCTTCGTAGCTAAATACTTTAAAACCAAATACAAAAATCTAATCGTAGATAATAATGCAGCGGGCGGACGTATAAATCCGGTGCTTTATAGGATCAATGCAGGCGGCGCAGATATCGACGGCGTCGAGCTTTTGGCGAGGTTAAACCTTGACGCGCTAAGTCTTGGCGCTAGCTACACTCATCAAAAAGTAAGATATAAAGACCGCGTGAGAAACGGTAGCGGCGGCTACTACACGTCAAATATCATCGGCTACCGCGACCAAGGCGACAAATACACCTTTAACGCCGAGTATTCGATAAACGCTATCGATACGCTCGTGGGTTATAATCTTATTTATTTTGCCTCGAAAGACACGACGAGTGCTGGCAACGACGCTGCCGTACATATCCCGAGCTACGCCGTGAGTGATATCTATCTCACTTATGCGCCAAGCAGCGGTAAATTTAAGGGGCTTGAGATAAACGCCGGCGTTTATAACGTATTTAACAAAGCCTACGTCTCGCACTCTCAAAGAATAGCCGAATATACGGGCGATGCGAACGCGATCGACTGGGAGCCGGGCAGAAACTTTAAGGTTAACGTCTCTTATAAATTTTAATTTTTATTCTAAATTCATGCACCTGGGGGCTTAAATTTGAGCCCCCGTTTTCTACTTTTTATAAATTTACTCAAATCTAGCGTTGTTTCTTTTTGTTATTTGCGGCAAAGGATTGTTGTTTTAAATGTGCTCAAATTTACGCAACGTTAGCCAATCAAGCGAAATATCGCAAAGGTAAATTTGTGGAGTTAAATTTACGGGTGCGTGGCGCTAAATTTAGCGGGTATTTTTTTGGTTTTTACGGAGTTTTCGGTGAGTAAATTTGAAGTTAGATTTGACGTGATTGATTTTAAAAAAGGCGAGTCTGAGTTGACCCGCCGTAGTAAATTCGGCTCCTTAAATTTAGCGTTTTCTACCCATTCTTTTTAGGTTGTCGCATGCGGACGTATCGCCGCTAAAGCACGCCGAGCGGTAGATGTTTCTGGCTTTTGACTCGTCCTGCGCTACGCCTAGGCCGTTTTCGTATAGCACTGCCGTATTCGTGCATGACGGGATGTCTCCTAGCTTGCAGCCTCTTTCGTATGCGCTCATGGCAGCGACGTAGTCAGGCTCTTTGCCCTCGTCGCCGGAGCGGTAAAAGTCGCCTAAATAGTAGCAAGATATCGCCCCTCCGTTCGTGCAAGAGGCGTTAAAAATCTCCAAAGCTTTATTTTTATCCCTGTCTACGCCAAGGCCCGATTGATACATATTGGCTAGATTGGTGCAAGCTAGCTGATAGTTGTTTTTGCACGCTCTTTCGTAGTATTTGAGAGCGGTTTTGTGGTCTTGCAAATTTTGGTAGCTGATGGCTAGATCGTTGCAAGCCGAGTAGTTACCTTTTTCGCATTTTGGCTTTAGTATATCGATCGCTCGTTTGTTAAAGTCGTAATCAGCGTTATCGCTCGCTGCTCCGCCGCCGCTTGAGGCTGCGCATCCTACGAACAAAAGCCCGATAAAAGCAAGAAGTAAATTCCTCATTTTTTATCCTTTCCGTCGTTTTCAAAATTGTCCAAAGAGGTCGTTTAGCGCTTCGCTGATGCTAGGATGGGTGAAAATCTGATTTTTAAAGAAATCAGCACCCGCACCAAGAGCCATCGCGACGGCGATCTCGTTAATAAGCTCGTTTGCATAAACGCAGTGAAACGCCGCGCCCAAAATTTTGCCGCTTTTTGCGTCCACGATCGCTTTTAAAAATCCGGTTTCGTTGCCGACTACCTTTGCGCCGGGAACTGCTGCTAGTGCGAGTTTTAGGACTTTAAAGTCCAAATTTTGCGCCGCGGCCCGTTTTTCGTTTAGTCCGATGCTAGCTAGCGGAGTCTCGGTAAAAAGCGTGCTAGCGTGAGGAGAGCGGTTTAGAGTACTGCGTTTGCCGGCGCCAAAAAGCTTGTCAAAGACGATGCGAAAATCATCTAGGCTCGTGTACGTGAAAAGCTCGCCGCCGCGAACGTCGCCTACTGCATAGATATGCGGCTGAGCGGTTTGCAAAAACTCGTTTACCGACACGTTTCCTTTGGCATCCGTTTGTACGCCGGCTGCGCTTAAATTTAGCTCCGCAGTCGCCGCTACTCGTCCGGTCGCTAGTAAAAACGCGTCCGCTTCAAGGCATTTTGTTTCGCCGTTTTGGGTAAAAATCAGCGCGCAATCTTTTAAATTTTTAACTTCGCAACCCTCTAAAATTTCGACGCCTTGCGTTTGTAGTAGCTCTTTTACGCTCTGTTTTACGTCCTCGTCCTCGTTTTTTAGCACGCCCGAGCGAGCTACGATGGTAACTTTTGAGCCAAATTCGGCAAACATCGAGGCAAACTCAAGCCCGATATATCCGCCGCCCACGACTACTAGGTGCTTTGGAAGCGTTTTTAGATTTAAAATCCCCGTGCTGTCGTAAGCAAAATTTGAACTAACCTCAAAGTTTGGTTTTTCATTAATCGAACCCGTATTTATAACGATCGTCGGCGCGGTAATCACGCTTTTTGAGCCATCCGTAGCCGTGACTTCGATGCTGTTTTTATCTATAAATTTAGCCGTGCCGTTTATCACGTCGATGTTTGCGTTGCCGTCAAGCATAGCGAAATTTTTAGCTCTAAGCGCGGAAACGAGAGCGTCTTTTTTCTCGATACTTAGCGTGAAGTATTCGCCCGCGACGTTATTATTTACGTATTGCGCTTCTTTGCTTAAATTTACTAGCTTTTTAGTCGGGATACAACCGATGTTTATGCACGTGCCGCCGTACATCTGCGCCGATTTTTCGATTACGGCGACCTTTTTGCCTAAATTTGCGGCTTTTACGGCGAGAGTTTTGCCGGCCTTGCCAAAGCCGATGACGATGATATCGTAGTTTTTCATATGTTTTTTCCTAGTATGTAGTGCGTAGTTTCATTTACTCTTTTTATATTTATCTTGTTTTTTTCAGCCCAGTTTTCGATCACGTTTAGCGCACCTGGCATTTTGCCTGCGTTTTTTATCTTAAACACGTCATCGCTACCGCTCATCGCGACAAAGCCGCCTAGTGGTTTTAGATGGTCGTTTAGCGTGATAATACTGCTTAAATTTAATCCGTCGCAGTTGTTTAGGATGCGCTTAACTTGCGCGGTGGTCGCGTCGTTTTCGTTGTAGCCTAGTTGGTTTAAAAGAGCTGAAATTTCCATATTTTTCCTTTCTAGTTTATGCTTTTTTGACTTACCAAAACGCCCTCGATGAGCTTTTTTATGTCGCCGTCTAGTATCGCGTCGGTTTGGCTATATGCCTCTCCGCTGCGGTTATCCTTGACCTGCTGATATGGGAAAAGCACGTATGAGCGGATCTGATGACCCCAGCCGATCTCGCTTTTTTCGATACTGCCGGCGGCTTCTTGCTGTTTCATTAGCTCTAGTTCGTAGAGGCGCGATTTTAGCATTTTCATCGCGGTGGCCTTATTTTTGTGCTGGCTGCGGTCGTTTTGACACTGCACGACGATGCCGGTGGGCACGTGAGTGATGCGTACGGCAGACTCGGTTTTGTTTACGTGCTGACCGCCTGCTCCGCCCGCGCGGTAGGTGTCGATTTTTAGGTCTTTTTCGTCGATTTCTATCTCGATGTCGTCGTCAATCTCGGGGCTTACCATCACGCTGGTAAAGCTCGTGTGGCGGCGACCCGCGCTATCAAACGGACTGGTTCGTACTAAGCGGTGGATGCCGTTTTCGGCCTTTAGATATCCGTAGGCGTTTACGCCTTTGACGATAAAGCTAACGTCTTTTAGCCCGGCTTCTTCGCCCTCTTGGAAGTCTAGAGTTTCGACCTTAAAGCCCTCGCGCTCGCAAAAGCGCAGATACATGCGGTATAGCATGCTCGCCCAGTCGTTACTCTCCGTACCGCCAGCGCCGGGATGTATGGTGACGATAGCGTTTTTGCCGTCATCCTCGCCGCTAAGCAGCATAGAAATCTCTAAATTTACTATCTTGTCCTCTAACTCGCCAGCCTCGGCAAAGAGCGAGTTTATCGTCTCTTCGTCGTTTTCAGAGTTTGCCAGCTCGTATAGATCCTTTGCGTCGTCTACGGCGCTTTTGGCATTTAGGAAATTATTTAAGATATTTGAAATTTTCGTTTTTTCTTTGCCGATGGCGCCCGCTTTTGCGATGTCTTGCCAGAAATTTTGATCGTTTTCCATCTCCTCGATCTCTTTTAGGCGAGCCTTGATACTCTCGGGTTTTACGACGCCCGCGATATTTTCTACTTTCGTGTTTAGGGTTTTTAGGAGTTCCGTGTATTCGTAATTATCCAAAATTTAAGACCTTTTTTGTGCTTTTTGGCGTGATTATAACATATTTGGATTAAGGTTGTTTATAAAATTTTATTTAGAGTAGGTATTATGAAATGTTTATCTATTATGGATATCAAGGCTTGTTTGATGTTTCCGCGACTGATTAATTTAAACTCGGTCGAGATATTCGGTAAAGGGTCGTTTAATAGTAGTTTTAGCTTTGCTTCTTCTAGTTTTAACTTTTTTCGGTCGGCCTTTTTGTCTTCAAGCATAGACACCACTAATCTTAGCTTTTCTTTTGTTATATCACTTTGCACGGAATACCTTGTATACGATAATCGAAGATAAAAAAGCTACAGCAGAGCAGGCAAAATACGCCCAAATTTCTCCGATAGTTTTTTCAAGGAGCGTGTGTAGCCCCAGTAAGAAAAATACCAAACCTATAATGCAGATTACGCTAGTTATCGTATTTAATAAAACCGAATTGGCGCTCCTTAAAAAAGAGCACCTAATGTCGTCGGCTTGAGCGTCTAAGAGCTCTACTACCGAAACTATAAATTCAGATATGCCGGCCATTATTTTTTTAGCAACCAAGCGGCTAAAAATCCAACGCCTGCAGCGATAGCAATGCTTTTTATCGGGTCTTGCTTTATTGCGTCGTTTACGTTTTCTATACCGTCTTTACCTTTTAGTCTTAGATCGTCTATATATTTTTTAATTTCGTCGCTATTTAGTTGATCTAGGATTTTGTCTTTGGCAGACTCTGCGCGCTGCACGCCTGCGTCTTTGATCGATTTTACGACATCTTTTAGATCTGCTTTTAAAGAGTCGATATCTTTTTTTAAAGACTCCAAATTTATCTCTTGAGTAGCCATTTTTGTTCCTTTTTTGTTATTTTGGAGCTAAAGCTCGTGAGAAGAATTTTATTATTTATTGATTAATACTCGCTAAACAGATTGCTGCTTAGAGTTAATTTATACCTTTAGTTTTTTTTGATATAATCTTTAGTCTTATATTTCTATATTTTAAAGAAGAGAAAATGCAAATTTTAAGAACAGCAGAACAGCTGCGAGATTTCGTCGCGGCAAATCCCCAAAATATCGGCTTTGTACCCACTATGGGCGCGCTTCACGGCGGGCACGCTAGCCTCATAGAAAAGTGCGTAGCAGAAAACAAAACTGCGATCGTTTCGACGTTTGTAAACCCGGCGCAGTTTTTAGCCGGCGAGGACTTTGAAGATTATCCGAAAAACGAACAAAACGACGCTAAAATTTGCGAGGAGCTGGGCGTACATGCGATGTTTGCGCCTGAGGCTAGGGAGCTATATTTTGATACCGAGCCGCTAATCAGCGCGCCTGAAAATTTAGCAAGCATGCTTGAGGGCAAGACTCGCCCAGGACACTTTGACGGCGTGCTTCGCGTGCTAAACAAGCTCTTTAATCTAACAAACGCAAAGCGCGTCTATATGGGCAAAAAGGACGCGCAGCAGCTGCTCATCGTGCGTAATTTCGTAAAGACCTGTTTTTTAAATTTAGAGATCGTGCCTTGCGAGATCATTCGCGCGCGCGACGGACTGGCGCTTAGCTCGCGAAACGCCTACCTGGACGAAGGGCAAAAGCTTGAAGCGCTTAAGCTTTCTCATTCGCTTAAAAAAGCATCAAATTTGATCGCGGCCGGCGAGCTGAGCGCACAAACGATAAAGGGCGAGATGCTACAAACCCTAGAACCGCTAAACGTCGATTACGTCGCGATCGTGGATAGAAATTTAAACGAGATCTCGCTAATAGAGCCGGACAACACCATCATCCTAGTCGCCGCGTATGTCGGCAAAACGCGTCTGATCGACAATCTGTGGGTATAAGATGGGCAAACTTCACTTAGTATCCTTAGGCTGTAACAAAAATCTGGTGGATTCTGAAATCATGCTCGGACGCCTGCAAAACTACGAGATCACGCCCGAGGTCGCGCGCGCCGACGTCATCATCGTAAATACCTGCGGTTTTATAAATTCGGCCAAAGAAGAAAGCATCCGCGCGATCCTGGATATGCACGAAGCACGTAAAAAAGACTCTCTGCTTGTAGTCACTGGCTGCCTTATGCAGCGCTACCGCGAGGAGCTAATGAAAGAGCTGCCCGAGGTCGATCTATTTACCGGCGTCGGAGACTACGATAAGATCGATGAAATCATCCTAAAAAAGCAAAATTTATTTAGCCCGAGCACCTACCTGCAAGCAAGCGAAGAGCGCGTGATAACGGGTTCAAACTACCACGCTTACATCAAAATTTCAGAAGGCTGTAACCAAAAATGCAGCTTCTGCGCAATACCTACCTTTAAAGGTAAGCTAAAATCCCGCTCGCTCGAAAACATCGTAGACGAGGTGCAAAAGCTCGTAAAAAAGGGCTACTACGACTTTAGCTTCCTCTCGCAAGACAGCAGCTCGTATATGCGCGATCACGCGGTTAGCGACGGACTTATTTCACTCATCGACGCGGTCGAAAAGATCGAGGGCGTCAAAACCGCGCGCATACTTTATCTATACCCGAGCACGACCTCAAACGCGCTAGTGGAGCGCATCATCGCCTCGCCGGTATTTGTGAACTACTTTGATATGCCGATCCAGCACGCCAGCGACAAGATGCTAAAAATCATGAGGCGCGGAAGCGGCGCGGCGCGGATCAAAGAGCTTTTAAATTTGATGAAAAGCGCGCCTGGTGCGTTTTTACGAACGGGCGTCATCGTAGGGCACCCTGGCGAGGGCGAAGCCGAATTCGACGAGCTTTGCGCGTTTTTGCAGGAGTTTAAATTTGACCGTATTTCGGCGTTTGCTTACTCCAAAGAAGAAGACACTCTCTCATACGAGATGGAGCAAGTGCCCTCTAAAATCATCTCAAAGCGCCTAAGCAAGATCGAAAAGATCACTCGCGCCGCGATCGAAGCGAGCTTCGCGCAGGAGCTGGGGCAAAAATTTATCGTATCGCTAGAGGGCGAAAGCAGCGAGGGCGAGATGTTTTACGCCGCGAAAAAGGCGCTTTGGGATAAGGACATCGACGGTGAAATTTTGATCAACGAAAGCGACGTGGAACAGCTAGAAATCGGCGGTCGCTACTGGTGCGAGATCACGCAGGTAGCGGGCAGCCAGGCGCTAGGCAAGATCACGGCAAAGGCCTAAAATGCCAAGCGCGCCCGTTTTACGCAAGCTAAAATCGGGGCGAAATCTGCTTGCATTTTCGCACGGCGTCGATAGCACGGCGCTTTTTTACCTTCTAGACGAGGCGGGCGTGAAATTTGACCTTGCGATCGTGGATTATAACGTCCGCGCGCAAAGTAAGGACGAGATCGCCTCGGCACAAGACCTAGCGGCTAAATTTAACAAACAAATCTACGTAAAAAGCGTGCAGCTGGGCGAGTCAAATTTCGAGCACGAAGCGCGCGCGGCTAGATATGATTTTTTTGCCGAGATTTGCCGCGAGCGGGGATATGAAAATTTGATCTTAGCGCATCAGTTTGACGATAAATTCGAGTGGTTTTTGATGCAGCTTGGCCGCGGCGCTGGGCTTAGTGAGCTACTGGGTATGCAAGAGCTCGAAGCCCGCGAGGACTACGTGATCGCTCGTCCGCTTTTAGGCGTACGAAAGTGCGAGCTGGAGCGGTTTTTAAAGGGGCGAAACCTAAAATACTTCACCGACGAGACGAATTTGACGGATCGGTTTAAACGAGGCTTTGTTCGCGCGAAATTTAGCGAGCCGTTTTTGGACGAATACTTTAGCGGCGTGAAAAAAAGCTTTGAGTTTTTGGCGGTCGACGCGTTAACTTTGGCCCCTGAAATTTCTAATCCCGCGCCTAAAATTTACCTCATAAAACGCGGTCCAAACGAGCTTCGCGGCGCGGATCAGGCATGCAAGCGGCTAGGGCTCGTGCTAAGCGCCGCACAGCGAAACGAATGCGCTCGCTGCCTAGAAAACGGTACGGACTGCGTGCTAGGCGGCAAGGTAGCCGTGGGAGCGGGCGCAAAATTTATCCTTGTGACGCCTTACGTTAAGCCTACGATGGAAAAGAAATTTAAAGAAGCATGCAGACGGCTCGCCATCCCGCCGATAAACCGCGGGTTTTTGTTTGCTTCGGGCGCGGATCTTGCGCTATTTGAGGAGATTTTATGAGTGTTTATTTTACCTCCGATTTGCACTTCGGCCAAGAGCTGGTGCTGAAAAAATACCCGAATTTTAGAAAAGGCGCGAACGTGGCCGAGATGGATGAAAATCTCCTTGCTACTTGAAAATCGTGCGGAGCTGTCACATTGTCTGGTAAACTAAGTATTAACCATTCTATTGCTCGCAGTTGCAATGTCTTGATTTTTATACAAGAACAATGTAAATCTACTAAAAATTAATTCAAAAAATATTTAAAATATGCTATTGTTTCATATGCTAGATAATATTATTTAATAGAGGATTATAAAAATGTCGCAAACAAAAGAGAAAATCAAGATATTTTCAAAATTTAGACCGTTTGTTCATGGCGGCGAAATAGATGTTCATTCTAATTTTGTATGTTCGCTTTATTCTGACAGTAATAAGCGCTTAAGAGGCATATTGGAAAATAAACAACTTTACGCTCCTAATTTTACTACCTTTAATGACGCTAGAGAGGGTTGGTTTAACGCTATATATAAACAAGGAATTAGTATTAAAGAAGTGTTAGATAATATGTATGAAAGAAAACTAGAAAAAAATATATGTTGTTTTAGTGAGAAATTTGATGATTTTGAGAAAAACGGTAAATATAGAAATCACGAGCTACTTATGTGGGCACATTATGCAAATAGTCATCTAGGGCTAAGGATAGATTTTAGTGTAAAAGAAGCATTTCGTAGAAAATATGTAAAAAAGGTAAGATATCGTCAGAAAATTAAAGATATCAATATTTATGAAGGTAAATCATATTTCCATTCTGAAAAAAACATAATCGACATATTAACCAGAAAAGATAATGTTTGGGAATATGAGCATGAATATAGGGCAATATTGGACAATGTTTGCAATAATGTAGATATAGATATAGAGCGTATAGTTCTAGGAAGGGGATTTTTGCCTAGAGTTAATTATGGCGAAAACAATATAGCTTGCAATTTGAAATGTTTAGTAAGTGCTATAAAGCATATATTAAACGACAATAAAGTAAAAATTAGCATGTATAAAAGCAGATATGATGATGAGCTTATAGATATCTAAGATACAAACAAAAATTGATTTATAATATCTTGAACTTAGTAACCCTTGGCTACTAAGTTCAAGTAAATTTATTGGTCGTAAACTATCACTCCCCGTATTTTTTCTTTAGATCGTCCCATGTCACCAGCGTGCGTTTGCCCTCTAGGCTGCGGATGCGCGTGACGTCTTGCATCATCTCGAGCACCCCTTTAAATACGCCGTTTTCATCGCGCACTGCGGCGTAGTAGATGTAGATAAATTTGCCGTGAAGCTCCAGCCAAAAGTCGATCTCGTCACGCTCGCCCTTGCGAAACGCATCGATGATCTCCAGCACGCTAGCTACGCTCTCGCGCGGGTGGCAGTTTTTTACGTCGCGCCCGATGACGCCCGCGCTTCGCGGAAATATACGGTGCTTGGTGTCGGTGTAAAATTTCACGATCTCGTTTTCATCGACGAAGGAGAGGTCAACGGGCATATGCTTATAAATGAGGTTGATTTGCTCTAGCGTGAGCTTGCCCGTAGCGACGTCAAAAACGGCGTTTTTATCGCTGTTTGCGTTTGGATTTAGCCCGTATTTACTCATCAAATTTGACAGCTCTTTTAGGAAATTCGGATTTAAAACCGCTTCGTTTAGGTCGCCTTTTCGTAAATTTACCGCACTTAAATTTGACTCGCTTTGCGAATTTACATCCTTTAAATTTGCCTCCGAGCCGCCGCCGGAGTCTAAATTTAACGGATAAAATTCGCTCGGCTTTTCGATGAGAAAATATCCAATCTCATCATCGCCGCGTCTCATCGCGCGAAACTCCTCCTCGCTGATCATCTCCAGCGACGTCGGATAGAGCGCCGCCTCCTCGCGTGCGAGCAGATCGAGCAAGTTTTCGTAGATCTCGTGCTGAGCCACGATAAACTTATCAGCCTTGCCGCCATCTAGCAGCTCGCGCGCTGCGGCGATACCGTCGCGGACCTTATTATCAAAGCTCCACATGAAGCGCGACGGGCGGTCAAAGCCCTTGTTTTCGAGCATCGAGTAGAGTTGGTGCTGTTTTCTAGCAAAGTGCGTTCTGTTAAAGCCGCCTAGTTTGTCGTAAATTTCAAGCCACTCGTTTTTGATAAATTTCTTTTTTAGCAGCTCTTTTGCCTTTGCGATTAGCTCGCGCGCAGCATCGTTTTCGTTGATGTAGGTGGCGATGGGGTGGTCTTTTGGCAGGTTGGGACGCTCGGCTGTTAGGATACCGCGCAGGATTTCTGATAGCTCGGCGGCGTTTTCGTCGATAAACTCGCTCTTAAAGCCTAAATTTAGCAAATTTGCGCGCACGTTTTTAAAATCGGCCGGCGTGAGTTTCGTTAGCTCCGATTTTGCAGCTTTTCTAGAGGCGAAAAAATTTGCCGTTCCGCTGAGATAATCCCTTAAAATCGCAGTCGCCAAGGCAATGGCGGCGTTGTTAAATTTTATCATTTTGTGTCCTTAACTTAAATTTTAAGGATTATACAAAAAGCGGAGAGTAAAAACTTTGATTTATCTTAAGCTATAAATTTTGACGCCAAAGGTCGCGTCGATCTTCTCGGCATCCTTGCGCATTTCGATCGGAAAATCGATTTTGACGATATTTTCGTAGCTTTGTAGCGCGTCCATAAACTCGTAAAATTTAGCAGGAGTTTTCATGGAGCCAGTTACCGTTAGCTCATAGATCGAGATCTCGCCGTTTTTTGCGGCCTCTTTTAGCTCGCTTAGATTTACGTTCATAAAGTACTTTGAGGCAAATTGAGTAAAATTCTCTA
>CALCKS010000129.1 GCA_937965895.1 uncultured Campylobacter sp. | reverse complement strand
TTAGCATCACGGGCGTCGTTTCGCCAAGCTCCTTTTGGTCAAACAACACCGCGCGAGAGGGCGACGCGCTCATACTTACAAAGCCGCTGGGAACGGGCATTTTAAGCACGGCAATCAAAGCTGATCTGCTAAATTTGACGCAAATCGAGCAGGCCGTCGAGACGATGCGGCAGCTAAATTTCTATGCAGTGGGCGCGCTAAAAGGTATCAGCGTAACGGCGGCGACCGACGTCACGGGATTTGGCTTTTTGGGGCATTTGAGCGAAATGCTAAACGACAAAATCAGCTTTGAAATTTACCCTGATAACGTGCCCGTGATAGCGGCCGCGCGCGAGTTTGCCGATATGGGTATCATCCCTGAGGGCAGCTATAAAAACCGCGAATTTGTGTCCAAATTTGTTAGCGACGAGGCCGATATCTTGCTCTATGATGCGCAGACTTCTGGCGGATTGCTACTAGCGGTACCGCAAAGCGAGGCAAATTTAGCTCTTTCTCGTCTAAAAGAGGCGGGTTATGAGAGCTCGGCAGTCGTCGGCGTAGCTAAAAAAAACAATAAATTTAAAGGAAAAAGGATAAAACTTTAATATAGAAACATTTGAACCAAGTACATTAAATTTGGCACAGTTATTCGGCAATGAGGGCAGTTTCTATAAGATACCTAATTATCAACGTCCATATAAGTGGACTGATGAGCAAGTTGAACAACTTTGGGCCGATATTCTTGAAGCATATGAAAATGAAATAGCTGATTATTTTTTGGGTTCTATTATTACCTCTAAAAACGGTAATGACATTGAAATTATAGATGGTCAGCAAAGAATGACTACGCTTATGATATTGTTTTGTGTTACAAGAAGTATGTATAAGGATATTAATTTAAATTCAGACGATATTACAAGCATAGATAAGGATAGATTGGATAATTTTATTTGCTTTAGAGGTAAAACCGAGAGATTAAAGATGTTAACTGATCCGCAATATATGAGTGATTTTAAAAGTACAATTATCAATATGAATCTAGACAATATAATTAAACCAAAAAATAAAGATTTAAGAAATGATGAAAATCCAAAGGCAAAATTTATTAATACAGCTTTTATTTTTAAAGAAAAACTTAAAGAATTAGGAGAAGACAAGACCGGAGATTTTATTAATTACTTATTTAACAAAGTGTTTATAATTAGAATTGATTGTAAAGACACAAGCTCAGCAATAAAAATTTTTCAAATATTAAATGATAGAGGCCTTGATCTAAGTGCTGCAGATTTAATAAAAAGCTCTTTACTACAAAATATAAACGATAAATTTAGGGAAGAAATAGGCAAAGGATGTTTAAAGAGTGAAATAGATGAATTTGTTGCAAATTGGCGCAATGTCGAAAATAATATAAAAGATACCGATTTGACAATGAGTGATGCATTTGTACTATATGAATATTATCTATTGGCATAAAATCCTAAAAAAAGTCTTGTTGATGAGCTGAACACAATTTTTAAAACTTATAAAAATGGAGATTCAAATCAAATAATTAAAGACTTTATAGAATTTTGTGAAATTTATAAAGAAAGAATTTATAATGATGATAATAAAGTCATAAATTCCTTGTGGTATTTGAGATGGAGTTTTTACTGGAAGTCTATTGTATTAACGGCTATTAAAGAAAATTTTACCAGTATAGATAGGCTTTTGATCTTAATAAGGCGTTTTTACTATCTTTACTGGATAGCCGGATATACTTTGAATAAGATAAAATATATTTCATTCAGGATGATAGAATGGATAAAAGATGGTAAGGATATTGACTATATTAATAGTGAGCTAAATAGCAAATTAAGTAATGATAAAGTTATTGAATACGTAAGAAACGAGTTATCTGGTGATTTATATGGTAACTCTTGGGCTAAGCCATTATTGGTCACCATAGAATATAGCTTAACGGATGATAGCAAAGAGGTATTTATAAGACTTGACGAGGTTCAAATAGAGCATATATTGCCGCAAAAATATAATAACTCAAATGATTGGAAATATATAAGCAAAGAAGTGGCGGATAGATGGTTAAACACCGGTGGAAATTTAACTTTATTAAGCGGTTCAAAGAATAGTTCGGCTGGTAATTGCGGACTTGGCTCAAAAATAGATATTTATCGCGGAAATACAAAAAATATAATAAAAACACTGGTGTAGTTGCATTTGAAATGACAAGATTAATCGTGACTGATTTTGAATGCAATAAATATCAGGGGCAATGGAATGAAAAATCAATTCAGGATAGATATGATTGGTTCCGCGATAGAGTAAATGAAATTCTTGATATAGACTTATAAAAGGAGCGAAAATGAATTTTTTAGAATCAATGAAATTTCGTCACGCATGCAAGGTCTTTGACGAAAACAAAAAAATCAGCGCGGGCGAATTTGACTTTATTTTGGAGGCGGGCAGGCTAAGTCCTAGCTCAACTGGGCTTGAGCAGTGGGACTTCGTCGTCGTGCAAAACGAGGAGCTCAGGCAAAAGATCCGCGAAGCCTCGTGGAATCAAGTGCAAATCACCTCTTGCTCGCATTTACTAGTCATCCTTGCTAAAGTAGCTGAGGTAAAAAGCGTGGGCGAATACGTAGAGAAAATGATCGACCGCCGCGAAGACAAGGCACCTGATATGATCGGCGACAGGAAGAAATTTTACGGCGATTTTTTAGAGGGACGCTTCCATCGCGATGACGAGCTAGTCTATCACTGGTCAAGCAAGCAGTGCTATATCGCGGGCGGCAAATATGATGACCGCTGCGGCAAGCCTGGGTATCGACAGCTGCCCTATCGAGGGTTTTGACGAGGCGGCATTAAATAAAATTTTAGGCCTTGACACGAGCAAGCAGCGCGTGTGCCTCATGGTGCCGTTTGGCTACCGCGTAAAACCACAGCCAAAAAGATACCGCCGCGAACTAAGCGACATCGTGAAGTGGATTTATTAAAATTTCGGGCGAGATAGTTGCCGAAATTTAACGGAGTCAGCACGAGCTAAATGCGGTTTTGGCGCCGACCGAGTTTTAAATTTGAGTTTTGCTACTCAAATTTGCCGCAAATTTAAATTTGCCGAGGCGGCGAAAACGAAAAACAAACCGATAAAATCTACGTCGGCAAAGAAAGCGTGCGCCGCAGACGAACGGTTTGTCTATGTGTTTATAACGATTTTGACGATTTTTGCGGCAAAGCTTTTTGGAAAACTGCCGTATGGCAAGCCGTCCGTGCTATCTGGGTCGGCCTGTAGTAAAACGCGGGCGGCGCTAGGGGTGTGGGATAATCATCTGTGTTAAAAAGACAGCTGTGCGCTTATATCGTGCGATATTTTATACGAGGTGATATTTGACCGCGCTGCATGATGAAAATCGGTATGAGCTAAGTGTGGGGAGCGTCTTTATTTATTTTGCGAGTGGCTCGGCAGATTTGTTCAAATTTAAGGTGCAAAAAACTGAGAAAATTCAAATTTTAAGAATTTCCGACCGCGCAAATTTATCCAACTCAAATTCGGCTAAAAATTATCGTTCTGCCCGTTTAGCAGCTTATCCACGACGTAGACGGCGATCTTTTTAGCGCCGTTCATGCTGATGTGCATGCCGTCGTCCTTGCGCAGCGGCTTTTTGTCCGCGCCCTCTTTTAGATACTTGCCGTTATTGCAGATCGCGCCGCTGATATCGATGTAGCGCGCGCCGTATTTTTGCGCCGAGTCCTTGTAGATCAGGTTTAGCGCCTTCATTTTTTTGTCGAATTTCTCGCTTTTCATGCACGGAACCCCCAGCCACACGACCTGCGCACCGTACTCTGTGGCGATCTCGTAGATCTCGGCGATCCTGCCCTCATACGCCTCGCGCCATGCGTCGGTGCCAAAGTCCAGCGCCTGCTCGTCAAAGGTGTAGCTATAAGCGTCGTTTGCGCCAAAAAGTGCGAAGATCAGCAGATTTTGCGGGCGATTTTCTAAGCCTGCTAGCGCCGCCTTTAGCTCCTCACTCCAGTCGTAAAATTTCTTATTTGTTAGCCCCGTGCTTGCTTTTGCCATATTTTTGATTGAGATTTTGCTCGTTTTTAGTGCGTTTTCAAACCCCCAGCCAAAGCCTTGCATTATGGAGTCGCCTATCAAAATGACGCCTAAATTTTCATTTAGCTCGATATCAAAAGTCGCGGATTTATTTGTTTTGTTTGGAGCGCTCGGCGTTAAATTTGAGGCTAGCGAGCCGTTTTTATCTAAATTTAAAGCGGTTTTAGCGGGAGAAATTTGAGCGGTTTGCGCAGTTAAATTAGCCTCTTTTACCGTGCCGATACTAGGCGTTAAATTTTGCGTATTTTGAGCATTTAAATTTACGGGCTTGGTTTGCGAGGTGGTTAAATTTTGCTCTGTTTTAGGGCTCGTTGCAGTCTGCTTTTTATCGTCCGAAAAAGTGCCAGTAAGTTTATCTATGGCCGATTTTGTGCTCTGCAAGCCATCCTCGGCCGCGCTTATAAATTTATCGCTCAGCGCCATCGCGCGCTCGTCCGTGATGAAAAAATTCTTTTGATATTTGGCTTCGTAGTAGTTTGACAGCGGTCGCAAAAATAGCGCAATCAGCGTAAAAAACGCGAGAAATACCCCAAAAAACGCTCTCATTAAAATCCTTGATATATAAAGTTAGGCATGCCAGACGGCATCAAAAAGTAAATAATTATCCCAAAAATCGCCAAAAAAACGGCTGAAAAAATAACGTTTATACTTGCGAAAAATTTGACCAAAAGCGGATAAACGTCAAGCGCGGCGTATAAAAATACGAACACAAAAACGCCAGCAAATAGCGCGCAAATGGCAAGAAGCTCGCCGCCCGAGTTTCTAAAAATCGCTCCGATGTAGCGCACCACCCCCTCAAAATCCATCGTGAAAAATACCCAAACCATGCTCACGAAAATAAACGTAAAATATCGTCCAAGCATAGCCGAATTTAGCCATTTGCGCTCGCTGGTTAAATTTAAAAACACGACGCCAAGGCCATGGATGAGTCCCCAGAGCAAAAAGCTAAGCCCCGCGCCGTGCCAGACGCCCGAAATCGCAAAAACCAGTATCACGTTTAGCTGCGTCTGTGCTACCGTGCCGCGACTGCCTCCGAGCGGAAAATAGACGCACTCTTTAAAAAAATTCATGAGGCTGATGTGCCAATTTTGCCAGAAAATTTTTAAATTTCGCGCCGTAAAAGGGCGGTTGAAGTTTTGCGGTAAAACAAAGCCGCACATGAGTCCTAGCGCCGTTACGAAGTCCACGTAGCCGCTAAAATCGGCGTAAAGCAGCACGCTGTAGCCAAAAAGTGCTCCTAAAAGCTGCGAGGCGGGCAGTGTGGGCGCGGCGAAAACGGGATTAACTATCTCAAAAAGATAGTTTGCGACGATGAGTTTTTTAAAAAGCGCGGAGCACAAAAGTGCGAATATGGCGGGGCTAGCGCGAAAAACTTTGGGAGAGTTTAACGCCTCGAAAAAGGGCTTTGGCCGTAAAATAGGACCCGAAATAATCGCGGCAAAAAAGCTAAGAAAAATCAGCGTATCAAGGTAGTCCGGCGCCTCTAGTTCGCCATCTCGCACGGCTTTTAGTAGCAAAATACTCATAAACGAATAAAACGAAATGCCAAGCGGTAGCGCGATGGTTTCAAGTCTCATGACGCCGAATTTAATCGTGAAATAGCCGCCGTATTTAAAAAACGCAAGTGCGCAAAGCACGAAAATAACGCCGGCGGGAAACGCAATCGCGGAGTCCTTGTTCTCGCTCGACCTTGCGAAAAGAAAAATTGCGGTGCTAAAGATAAAATTTATGATTAGAAATTTAAGCCCGAACGAGGCTAAAAATAGATAAGAAAAAGCGAGTAAAACGGCTTTTTGCAGGTGCGGGCGCGTGTTTAAAAAGTAATAAATCGGCCAAAAAATAAAAAAGCACAAGCCAAATTCTATGGAAAAAAGATTCATATCCCGCCTAAATTTTTATGTAATTATATAAAAAAATTATTTTGGGTTAGGTTAAATTTACATTTGACGGGAATTTAAGATTTACTTGCTGTTTTGCGAGAATTTTAAATTTGACTCCAAAACGGCTCAAATTTGCTTGGATTAAATTTGACTCCAAATTTGAGCTATGAAGTTGCCAGCTGTTTTGCGTAAATTTGACGGAAATTTAAAGCAGCTCTATTGCCGCGAGTACGTTTGTAGCATCGTTTACGGGCTCTGCCACGTCGTTAAATCTTTTTACGACTTCGCCGTTTTTGATAATCAGAGTTTGGCGGCGGTAAAATTTCTTGCTGTCGTTCGTGGTAAAAGTTTGCAAATTTAGCGGGGATTCTAGCTCGAAGTTCTCATCGCTCAAAAAGATAAAATTTGCGCCTACGCTTTGTTTAAATTCGTTCATATTTTCTACGCTTTGAGAGCCGACGGCTATTAGTGTAAAGCCCGCAGATTCTAGCTTTGCAAGGTTTTCCTGGTAGGCTTTGCACTGAAGCGTGCAGCCGGTTAGCCCCTTTAAATCCTTTAAATTTTCAGGCAAAAACTTCCCGCTCTCGCCCATTTTAGGATAGGTAAAAACTATGCAGTTTTTGCCGCCCGTTAGCTCGTCAAATTTGACCGGATTTGCGTTTATATCTTTCATTGTGTCCTCTTTGCGTGTGAATTGTTGAAAAAATAGACTAAAAATAGCACCGCAAAGCTTATAAACAGCATAATCGCCGAATAAACGTGCGCTTTGGTGTAGTCCATGAGCTCGACGGCCTCGTAGATGGCGATACTGGCGACTTTAGTCTTATCTGGGGCGCTACCGCCTATCATCAGCACGACGCCAAATTCGCCCAAGGTATGTGCAAAACTCACTATGAGAGCGGTTAGAAGCGAGGGTTTGATGTTTGGCAGAGCGACTCTAAAAAGCGTCTCCCATTTACCTTTGCCCAGCGAGTAGCTCGCCTCAAAAAGGCTCTTTGGCAGGCTAGCAAAGCCCGCCTGAAGCGGCTGAAACATAAATGGCAGCGAGTAAATGCAGCTAGCGATGATGAGGCCTGAAAAGTTAAAAACCAAGCGGATATCAAAGGTTTCCTCAAAAAATTTGCCCAAAAAGTTGTAAGGTGAGAGAAAAACCAGCATGTAAAAACCGAGCACCGAAGGCGGCAGCACGAGCGGTAGCGAGATCACGGCCTCGAGTACGGGCTTAAATTTAAAAGTCGCGCGGCTGAGCCAAAACGCAACCGGCAACACTATGAAAAATAGGATCGCAGTCGAGATAAAAGCAAGCTTTAGCGAGAGGTAAAAGGGTGTAAAATCGATATTCATCTAGCCTCGCTTTGCGCGTAAATTTGATCGTTTCGCTCGTCAAATTTGCCCGATTTTGCGCCGTAAAATTTGTCGTTTTCACTACTGCTTTTTTGCAAATTTAACCCAAAAGCCTTGGCGCTTATCGCCGCTTCGTCACCCGCTTTTAAATTTGCGGCTTCAGCCGTGCTTAGAGCCACTTCGCAAAGCTGCTGACCGACGGAAACGACGGCTACGTAGATGGCGTCGCGCTTTGATATCTCTAAAATTTTTGCCGGCAGGCTAAATTTCTGCGAGCCGCTGTGGCGCAAAAATATCTCGCCAGGGCTGCCTTCTTGCGCGATTTTACCGCCCTCTAGCACGAAAACTTTTGAGGCGAGTTTATAGATCTCCGCGACGTCGTGGCTAACCAAAATCGTCGTCATATCAAACTCGGCGTGCACCTTGGCAAGGTAGTCTTGCAGCTTTTTGCGCATGGCGTTATCAAGCGCCGATAGAGGCTCGTCGAGTAGTAAAATTTCTGGCTTTCGCATGAGAGCGCGGGCTAGGGCGGCGCGCTGCTTTTGGCCGCCGGAGAGCTGCGAGATGGCGGCGTTTTCTAGCGAGCTCATCTCGACAAGACCCAGCAGTTTGCGGGCTAAATTTACGTCGTTATTTGCAAAAAGCAGGTTTTTCATCACGTTCATATTTGGAAAAAGCGCGTAGTCTTGAAATAAAAACCCGATATTTCGGCTTTGCGGCGGAGCGAAGTTTTTACCGTCAAATAGCGTCTGACCGCCTGCTTTTATCATTCCGCTATTAGGCGTTTCAAAGCCTGCGATTAGGCGCAGTAGCGTAGTTTTGCCGCTGCCGCTTTTGCCGTAAAGAGCGACGAATTCGCCCTTTTTTACGTTCAAATTTACGTCTAGATCAAATTTCCCGTTTGCGCCGTTTAGGCTTTTTATGCAGTTTAGTTCTATCATGCGATGTAGAGCGAGGTTGCCTTGACGTAGGCGTAAATTTGATCGCCCGGCGCTAAATTTAGCCGCTTTAGCGATGCCGTGGAGATTATGCTTTCAAACTCAAATTTGCCCGCGTTTAGATGCAGCGAGCTCGTGATTTGTCCTTGCTCGATATCTGAAATTTGCGCTTTTATCTCGTTTGAGACCGAGCAGTTTAAAATCCGTGAGGTGGCGACGAAGACGTCCGAGCTTTTAAAGTTTAGCCGAACTTCGTCGCCGATTTTTAAATTTTGTAGATTTTCCAAGGAGAGCATTTTTAGGCTCAAATTTTCGGCGCTAAACTCAAAAACGCTAACGCCGTCGTTTTGCTCTATCGCCGAAATTTTAGCCTTTATCATTTAGATGTTGTATCCGAATTTTCTAAAGATTTCTTTCGCGCGGTCGCTTCTGATGAAGTCGTAGAAAGCCTTGGCTTCAGGATTGTTTTCGCCGTGTTTTAGGATAACCATACCTTGATCGATCGGAGTGTAGAGCGCAGGATCGATGAGGATAAAGTTTTTGCCCTCTTTGTACTCGGCCATTTTTTTATCGTACATAGCAGAAGCCGCGATAAATCCGACGTCAGCAGCGCTTAGAGCTTGGCTTAGAGCTTCGCCGATAGATTTTGCTAGGATGACGTTTTTCTCGACTTTATCGTAGATGCCCGCTTTTTTTAGAGCTTCGATGCTAGCTTTGCCGTACGGAGCGGTTTCAGGATTTGCGATCGCGATGGCTTTTAGGCCTTCAACAGCGTTTATGCCCTTAGCTAGATCGATATCTCTGATCGTAAATAGAGCAAGCGCGCCCTGGGCGTACACTACAGGCTCTGTTACGGCAAATTTAGTGTCGTATAGGTCTTGTACGAATTTCATATTTGCAGCCATGAAAACGTCCGCCGGAGCGCCGTTTTTGACCTGCGTAGATAGCGCGCCGCTAGCTCCTAGAGTGACGGTTACTTTGGTGTCAGGGTTTGATTTAGCAAACTCCGCCTTTAGCTCGTCAAACGCGTAAGTGACGTTTGCGGCGGCAAATACGTTGATCTCGCCTGCGTTTAGGTTAAAAGCGGCGATGGCCGCAACTACTAACGAAAAAAATGTTTTTTTCATTTCTTATACTCCTATTATGATTTGACTTGCTTTGATTATAGCGGTGAGCTCGTCGCCCACGCCGATACGCATCTGCATCGCGCTTTCTTTGGTGATGATGGAGGTTATCGTCTGATGATTGCTGATTTCTAGTACGATTTCGGCGTTTACTGAGCCGATTTTGGCCTCGATCACGCGTCCTTTTAGTAAATTTGCCGCGCTTAGTTTTAGGTTTTCCTCTTTTGCGAGCATTACGCTTGGAGCTTTGAAGATAAATACGACCTTTTTGCCGACTTTTAAATTTAGATTTTTTTCAGACTCGACCGTGACGTTGGCGCGTAAAATTTCGCCGTTTGAGAGCTTGGCGCTGATTTGCGAATTTACCGCGCCCGTTTTTACTTCGGTTATCTCACAGCTTAGTTGGTTTCGCGCGCTTAGACTCATGCTCATGCGCTGTAAATTTAAAATTTCGTTCGTATCGACGTTTATATTTGAACAAACTTTTTCTAAAAATATCTTTTGGCTCTCCAGCATCGCGTCGTACAGCGCGATCATCTTTTTGCCGTACGGCGTGAGCTCCGAGCCGCTGTTTTTCTTGTTGCCCTCGGCTCTTGCGATTAGCGGTTCGTCCGAGCGGTTATTTAGCGCGTCTAGGCTGTCCCATGCGTTTTTGTACGAGATGCCGACGTACTCGGCCGCTTTTGTTATGCTTTTGGTGTGCTCTACGGCCTTTAAAAGCTCTATGTGCTTAGCTAGCACGGATACTCCGCTATCTAAAAATAGCTCTAAACTAACGTCTGCTTTCATGAAAATCCCCCAAATTCTATCAATATAAAAAAATAATTTGCTAGGAAGTATATTTAAATATATATGAAAAATAACTTAAATAAACTTCGTAATACCGGGCATTTTGAAATTTATAAATTTAAAAGCTACATTGAGATAAAATCTCAAGTTACTGCCTTTGCAGACTTAAAATTCGGAGATTTGATGAGAAAATTTTTACTCTCTCTTTTGCTTTTTTTTAGTTGCGTTTTTGCCGAACAAACGCAGGAAAAGAGCGAATTTGACGACGAATTTACGCAGCCTAGCGAGATTTTCGATCCGCTTAGCGGCTATAATAGAATGATGACTGGATTTAATGATTTTATGTACGTAAACGCCATCCATCCAGCGATAAAAGGTTACAACTACGTAGTGCCCGAGGCTGCTAGAACTGCAGTGGGGAACTTTTTTGACAACCTTTTATATCCCGTTCGCTTCGTAAACAACCTCTTGCAGTTTAAATTTAGCGAGGCCGGCGAGGAGACGCTAAGGTTTTTGGCAAATACGATTATCGGCTTTGGCGGGCTAACCGACGGCGCGAAATACTACAATCTGCAGCGCCACGACGAGGACTTCGGTCAGACGCTAGGTTACTGGGGCGTTGGTAGCGGCTTTCACGTGGTTTTGCCGTTTATCGGACCCTCAAATTTACGCGATATCGTCGGTCTAGTCGGCGATTATTATCTCGATCCCGTCAGTTACGTAAAGCCTGCTCTAGACTCCTTTGCTATAAAAACATTCCGTCAGGGCAATCTTTTGTCCTTGCACCCAGACGCTTACGACAATCTTAAAAAAGACGCGATCGATCTATATCCGTTTCTACGCGACGCCTACGAACAGCGCCGCAACCACTTAATAAAGGAATAAAATGAAATTTTTAAAAATCATCCTGCTTGCGCTTTTTAGCGCGGTTAGCCTCTTTGCTATCAGCGAGGAGCAGATAAAACCTACGATGCAAAAAACGACGCAAGACGCCATCGAGGTGCTAAAAAACGCAAATTTGAGCAAAGACGAGAAAATAAGTAAAATTTTCGCCGTTTTTGATCCGTATTTCGACTACGAGCAGATGTCCAAGATCGCTCTAAGCAAGCGCTACAACAACCTAAGCGCCGAGCAAAAGGTCAAATTTAACAAAGCTTTTGAAGAGAGATTAAAGTCAAGCTACGTCGATAAGCTTTTAAGCTATAAAAACCAAACTATAAATTTTAAAGATGTAACCAAGCCGAACGAAAATCGCTACTTTCTAAACGCTGATTTAGTCGGCGAAGACGGCAAAAATTACGGCTTTACGTATAAATTTTACAACGCCAAAGAGCGCGGCTGGCTCATCTATGACGTCGAAATTTTAGGCGTTAGTATCATTCAAACCTACCGCAGCCAGTTTGATAGCCTGATGGAAAACGAGAGCTTTGAAAATTTGCTTAGCAAGCTAAACTCCGTCCAAGCTCCGCAATAAGGCGTTGATGAAGCGGATTTTTAAATTTATCGTCAACTTTCCAAAGAGCGTTATCGCAGGCGTACTGGCCGCGACGCTCTTTTTTGGATATTTTAGTGGCAAGCTCGAGGTGGACGCGTCGACCGAGACGCTGCTGCTTGAAAACGATAAAGATCTAGCCGTTTTTAGAGACGTTTTTAAGCGCTACGTTAGCCCAAACTACCTAGTCATCGCCTACACGCCAAAAGACGATCTGCTCGCGCCCTCTACGCTTGAAAAGATAGAAAATTTAAGCCGCGAACTAGAAAAAAACGAGCTCGTATCAAACGTCATTTCAGTGCTAAACATCCCGCTGCTTCAAAGCGGAACTAGCGATCTTAGCGAGCTAGTTAAGCACGTACCAAGCCTTGTCGATGCCGATATAAACAAAACCTTGGTGCGACGCGAGTTTGTGGATAGTCCGCTATATACGAACAACCTCGTTAGCCGCGACCTAAAAACTACGGCGATCGTGCTAAATTTAAAGACCGACGAGAAATATCAAAGCATACTAAACGAGCGAAACGCCCTGCTAAACGCCAAGCTAGACGGCAACATCACCAGCGAGCAAAAACAGCGCCTAAGCGCCGTAAATGCGCAGTTTAAGGCTCACCGCGACGAAGCGCGTATAAAAGAGCACGCCGCGATCGAGCAGATACGCGAGACGATAGCGAAATTTGGCGGCGGCGAAAGCCTATTTTTAGGCGGGGCAAATATGATCGCGGATGATATGGTGAGCTTCGTGCGCTCGGATCTTGCGACCTACGGCATCAGCGTGACTCTGCTTTTGGTCTTTTGCCTTTGGCTGTTTTTTAGGCAGATTCGCTACATCGTTATGCCGATTTTTATCTGCGTGATTAGCGTTATTTGGGCGAGCGGGTTGTTTGGGTTTTTCGGCTGGGAGATCACGGTGATTAGCTCAAACTACATCGCTCTTCAGCTCATCATCACTATCTCCGTCGTCATACACCTGATCGTGAGCTACCGCGAGTTTTGCATCACAAAGCCGCATCTTAGCAACCGTCAACTAGTCTATCTCACGCTGCGCGATAAGGCCAGTCCGTCGTTTTTTGCGATATTTACGACCGTTATCGGCTTTTTGTCGCTTGCGCTTTCTGATATCAAGCCTATCATAATGCTAGGTATCATGATGAGTGCGTCGATCTCTATCTCGCTGGCGCTCGCGTTTTTGCTATTTGGCTCCGCGATGGCGCTGATGCCAAAGCTCGCTCCGGTTAGGACGTTTGAGGATAAATTTAGCTTTACCAAGCACTGCGCCGCGTTTGCGCTAAATCATAGCCGCGCGGTTTACGCCATTAGCCTTGCGGTGCTTATTTTCGGGCTTTACGGCATCTCAAAGCTAAAGGTTGAAAATAGTTTTATAAGCTATTTTAAAGATACGACCGAAATCCACAAGGGTATGCAGGTGATCGATACGAAGCTAGGCGGCACGGTGCCGGTTGATATATTGATCAAATTTAACAAGCCTAAATTTGAGCAAAGCGCGGCCAAAAACGAGCCTAAAGACGAATTTGACGACGAATTCGCCGCTAGCGCGAACGAGGATAAATACTGGTTTAATCAGCACAAAATCGACGTCGCAAAAAAGGTGCATAACTATCTAGAAAATAAGCGCTTTATCGGGCACGCGAGCAGCCTAAACACCATCGTAAAGATCGTCGAGCGCATCACGCAAAAGCCCGCCGACGGCCTCATGCTCTCGATCCTATACGAACAGATCCCGCAAAAGTACAAAGACATAATCCTAAGCCCCTACGTGAGCATAAAGGACAACGAGCTGCGCTTTACCGCGCGAACTCTTGATAGCGACGACGCGCTACGTAGGGACGAGTTTTTGCGAGAGCTTAGAACCGATATCGCAAATTTGATCGTAAATGATAATGCAAGCGTGCAAGTTAGCGGCGCGATGGTGCTTTATAACAACCTCCTTCAAAGCCTCATTGCCTCGCAGGTGGATTCTTTCGGTTTTGTTATCTTGTCGCTTTTTATCGTTTTTTGCATTATTTTTAAAAGCATCAAGCTCGCCGCCATCGCTATCACGTCAAATTTGATCCCGCTTTGCGCGGTATTTGGCGTCATGGGCGTGATGGGTATCCCGCTTGATATCATGAGCATTACGATAGCGGCTATCAGCATAGGCATCGGCGTGGACGACATCATCCACTATATACACCGCCTAAAAATCGAGCTTCGCAGTAAAAACGTCGTCGAGTCGATCAAGGCCTCGCACGCCAGCATCGGCTACGCGATGTACTACACATCGTTTGCGATCATCCTTGGCTTTAGCATCATGGTAACGAGCAACTTTATCCCGACGATATATTTCGGACTTTTGACCGATCTTGTTATGATAATGATGTTGCTGGGGGCGCTAGTATTGCTGCCAACTCTGATCAAAACCTTTTACCGGGCTAGGATTCCCCGCTGATTCCCCATAAATGAACGGATTTTAAAAGTAGTTTTTGATTAAGGCGCTCGGTCACATACTATATGTATGCTCCCGTCACGCCTAATCAAAAACTATTTAAAC
>CALCKS010000128.1 GCA_937965895.1 uncultured Campylobacter sp. | reverse complement strand
ATCGTTAAGGGGGAAGGGAGCGACTTCGTAATTCAAGCCCCTTCCCCCTTAACAAGAAAGGTTGATTTGCGCAAAAGCTTAATGCACAACACCAAATTTAACAAAACCAAATTTAGTATTTTTGCGATGCGGGTCTCGGCGAGTAAAATTTGCGGTTAAATTTTACGTTTTTACGCCAAGTGAGCGATATCGGCGATTAAGCCGCCAAAGCGCAAATCCGCTAAAATTTGATAGAATTAGCAAAAAAGGCAAAAAATGAAAACGAAATTGTTTTTATCGCAGCTGGCCGCGCTAGTCGTAGTTGCCGCGATATTTTACGCTAGCTACGGCGCCACGAACGCCCTCGCGAGCGCTCGCGCAAACGTGCCCGAGATCTATTTCGCGTGGGAGCGCGCGGTGCCGTTTTGGGCGTGTAGCATCGTGCCGTATTGGTCGCTAAATTTGCTCTACGCGCTTGGATTTTTCCTATGCCGTGACGGCCGTGAGCTCGCGCGTTACGTTACACAGCTGCTCGTCGCGCAGCTCATTGCGACGCTGTTTTTTATCGTTTTTCCTTTGCAAATGTCGTGGGAAAAGCCCGCAGTTTCGGGCCTTAGCGGCTTTTTGTTCGCAAGCCTCGCCGCCTTTGACCTCCCGTTTAACCAGGCCCCGTCGCTGCACATCATACTTTGCGTCGTGGTGGGCGCTTTTTACCTTCGCAAGGCGCGCGCGGTTTGGCTTAAAGCGGCGCTCGCGGCGTGGTTTGCGCTCATCGGCCTTAGCGTGCTGACCACGTATCAGCACCATTTTATCGACATTCCGACAGGGTTAGCCGCGGGCTGCTTCGTGTTGCTCGTTCGTCCGATGGATGGCGAGCCGCTTAGGTTTGCCATGGTCGCGGAGGCCGCGCGCTACAAATGGGCGGCTCTATATCTGGGATTTGCGTTTTTGACGCTTTTTGCGGCGATTTTGGGAGCTAAAATTTGGGGCGCGTGGGCGCTGTGGCTATCGTGGGTGAGCCTTAGTTTCGCGCTGGTTGCTTGCGGTTACGCGTTTTGGGGCGCGGGAGTTTTTGCTAAAAACGGGCAAGGCCGTCACGCCGCCGCGGCTAAAGCTTTGCTCTTTCCCTATCTTTGCATCGCGCGGTTAAATGCGCTCTTTTGGCTGCGCGGACGCCGGCTTTCAGACGAGATTTTGCCCGGACTTTATCTGGGCTCGGTTAAGGAGGCGCGTAAATTTGACGCCGTGCTAGACTGCGCGGCTGAGTTTGAGCGGCCAGGCGGTGCGCAAATTTACGCGAGCCTACCTATGCTAGATATGATAACGCCCGGCGCGGACGAGCTGAGGCGCGGCGCGGACGAGCTTGAGCGACTCGTGAAAATGGCTTTTAGCAGCGGTGCAAATTTACCGCAAAGGGCGGCGAAGCTAAGATCAAATTTTAGTGCCAAGGCGGGCTACGCGAACGAGGTAAATTTGAAATTTCACAGGCAAGCGGACGCGCGGGTAAATTTGCAAACGCGCGGCGCGGCAAACAAGCTAGAGATCGCTGAGGCGGGGCAAAATTTTGCTAACTCAAATGAACGAGCCGCCGAGAACGGCAAAAAGGTGCTGGTGTGTTGCGCGCTGGGCTACGGCAGGAGCGCGTCGGTGCTGCTCGCTTGGCTTGTGATTTACGCGGGGATGGGCTTTGATGAGGCACTAAATTTGCTAAGATCGCGCCGCGAAAAGATCGCAGTCTCTAGCCTGCTACGGGAGCGGATAATGCAGCTAGCAGACGGCACCCGCAAAATTTGAAAGCGAAGTAAAGAAGCGGCAAATTTAAGCGCGAAATAGGCGCATGCTAAATTTGATCAAGTCCGGTTTAAGGGATCAAATTTAAAAATCTGCAGGCTAGAAACAAGCGGCATTGCAAAATTCTCGGTGAAAACGAACGGGAAATTTAACCAAAGGCGAACGCCCAAAATGAGGAGGGAAAATGACGAATGCGGAGCAAAACGAGAAAGCGGCGCAAGGCGGGGAACGCGAATGCCGCCAAAGGACGAACGATAGAGCTTTAGCGCTGGTTACGGCTAGATTTTTAGCGACGCATAGGCTGTTTTTCTTGTTAAATTTGCTTCAGTTAGCCGTCTGCCTTCGCATTTTTGCAAATTTTGCCGTTGTTGCGGGCTTTTTGGCGGCTTTTGCGAGGTTGTTTTATCTGCATGTTAGGTTGCATTTTGACTCGCTTATCTTTAAGGATTTTGCGGAGGGGAGGCTGGGTTGCGGCAAATTTGATGCGGCGCTTTTAGAGCTAAATTTAACTAGCAAACCGCCTAAAATCCGCGATATGAAAAGTCGCTGCGCGGGAGCTTTGCAGCTGTATAAACTAACGGCCATGCTTACTATCATAGTCGTTGCCGCGGCTTTGGCGGGTTATTATCTGGGCTAGGGTTTGAGCGCCAAATTTGACGGTCAAATTTGGCTCGCGAGCACGCTTTAAATTTGCGGCGTTATCTTTATCTTTTACGTATTTTCCTGAGGCTTCGTGCTCTTTTTTCGTAAAGGCTAGGAGATAGTACTCGTACGCTTTTGCTTCGTCTTTTTTGCCGTAGGCGTCGTCTTGGTAGATTTCGCCTAGTTTGGCGCATCCATCAAATCTCTCGCCTTGGCAAATTTCGCTTAGGATTTCGACGGCTTTGTCTATATTTTTCTCTACGCCTTTGCCGTCTCTATAGCCCATCGCTACAAATTTACAACCGTCGTCGTAGCCACCGCTGCAAAGTTTTGAAAATATCTCAAAGCCCTTTTTAGGATCGTGCTCGGCGCCGTTTTTGCCCTCGGTGTACGAGTAGCCCGTCCATAGGCATCCTAAATTTGAGCCCAGATCGCAAGCTTTTTGGTAGTATTTGACGTCTTGTTTTTCATAAGCGTAATCTATGCAGGCCGCCGCATCGTTGTTTTCACAGCCTTTTTCGGCGCTCACGGTGGTTTTGTCTTTTACTTTGTCGCAGCAGTCGGCTCTTTTGCCAAACGATATCTCGCAGCATTTCTCATAGGCCTGCTTTGCGCGTCCGGAGTCTTTTTTGACGTCAGAACCCTTGCCAAACTCATAAAGTTGCCCAAGCTCCTTACAAGAGGAATCGACCTTTTCCGTATAGCAACCTAGCTTAAAGTAGTTCTCCGCGTCCTTCCACTGGCCTTTGGATTTTGCCGCTAGTCCATTGTTGTGATTTGGCCCGGCCTGTGCCACCGACAGGCAACAAAATGCTAAAAACATGGCTAAAGCTAGCTTTTTCATAAGACCCTCCTTGCGAGCAATCTTAAGCATTATAGCCTGTTTGCTATGCTTTTAACCTAAATCACGACCACTTCGGTTTTTAGCTCGACGCCAAACTGCTCCAAAACGCGCTCGCGGGCTAAATTTATGAGCCCGGTTACGTCCGCG
Source organism: uncultured Campylobacter sp. (assembly GCA_937965895.1). GTDB lineage: Bacteria > Campylobacterota > Campylobacteria > Campylobacterales > Campylobacteraceae > Campylobacter_A. The sequence goes on along the minus strand of CALCKS010000128.1, from coordinate 1,367 downwards.
AAGGTCGCGGCGTTAAAATTTATGATGAAATTTGCGTGCTGTTCGCTAAATTTAGCCCCGCCTATCGCGTAGCCTTTAAGTCCCACCGCTTCGATCAGCCTGCCTGCGTAGTCGCCGGGCGGATTTACAAAGCAGCTGCCAAAGCTAGCGCCTTTTGGCTGATTTGCGCGTTTAGCGGCAAAATCCGCGGCAAGAGCCGCGTCAAATTCGCGCGAAATTTTAAACTCGGCGCCAAATATCGGCTCATCTATCCCGCTTTTTCGGTAGCTAAAGCTTATCCTCTCGCGCTCCACCCAGCCGCGTCCTAGCCGCACCGCGAGCAAGTCGTCGCTGATGCTAACGCCGCAAAGCCCCGCGTTCATTTTTATTAGTCCGCCAAGCGTACCCGGGATATTTTGCAAAAACTCAAATCCGCCGATATTGTGCTTTTTTGCGAAGTTGTAAATTTTGCCCGATTTCGTCGCAGCGCCGATACTAAGCACGTCGCCGCTTAAATTTATATAATCAAACGCGCCGCCTAACATCATCATCGGCGGCGGGTTTGGCGAGACTAGTAGGTTGTTCGCGCCGCCTATCATCACTCGCCCGGCAAATTCCGGCTTTAGCGCGTCCTCTACGCTCTCTAGCACTGCCACCGCGTGCACGCCGCCCAATCGCACCGAGCTAAATTTGGAAAAATCTATAAGCTGCGTCATTGCACGAAATTCGGGATAAACTCTATCATTCGCGTCGTGAAATCGACCATCATCGAGACCATCCACGGCATCAAAAATATAATCACGACGACGACTAAAATGATCTTTGGCACGAAGCTTAGCGTCATCTCGTTTATCTGCGTCGTAGCCTGAAATATACTGATGATAAGCCCCGCCGACAGGCCAGCGAGCAGCATAGGAAAGCTCAGATATAGCGCGATCTTAAAGGTTTCGATACCGAGTTCTATGAGCGTTGATTGCATTAGCTAAACCTTATATCGTTGTACTCGGTGGGCACTAGGTAGTTTTCGGCCTTGATCGGCAGCGGATAAAATCCGCGTTCATAACCGAGCGCAAAGAGCTTATTTACAGCCTTTAGCTGCGTTTCGTTCATCGAGACGGAGCTGTCGTTTGCGTAGAGATTTAGATAGGTTTTTAGCTTTTCTTTATCGACGCGGATGAGATTTCGCTCCATTAGCATGTGCGACAAAAGCGGCTTGTGCGCGGTGGCGATACGCACGCCCTCGGTTAACACGCGCTCGCACTCGATAGCATCCGTTATCGGTAGGCTGCGGCGAACCGCCATGCCGCCTAGCGGCAGCGGCAGATTTTCGCCCGCTAGCTCGCTCCAGATATCCCAGATCTCGCGCTCTACGCAAAGCTCGTCCGAAA
>CALCKS010000127.1 GCA_937965895.1 uncultured Campylobacter sp. | reverse complement strand
AAATTTGCAGCCCGTGATGAGCGAGCATATTTACGTTTAGGGCGGCGGTTTTTGCGGGCCTAAAATTTAGCTTTTGGGGTAAGGGCGATGGGTTTTGGTAAATTTGAGCTCGTTTGGGTAACGAACCGCCGCTTGAGTGAGGATTTTTTCGCGGACGTTAGGCGAGTAGCGCAAAGCGGCAAGGCGGATAAAATTTTGCTGAGGGAAAGCGATCTGTCCGAGGATGAATACGAAAATTTAGCCCGCAAAACGCTTGAGATTATCGCTGAGTGCGGCTCTAACACGCAGCTTATTTTACATACTCACGCAAACGCCGCAAGCAGGCTTGGTGCGAGTGAGCTACATCTACCTTTTGCTAAATTTATGGCGTCAGGCGGCAAGCGGGCTGTAAATTTAGCGGATTTAAATTTGGTAAAATCAGGTAGCGTTCGTGCGGATAAAGATGAAATTAGCGGCACTTATGTGCCGAATTTGACGCAAAATCTCAAAATCGGCGTTTCGGTGCACTCTTTAGACCAGGCTCTAGCGGCGCAGGAGCTAGGTGCTGATTACGTAGTGGCGGGGCATATTTTTGATACGCCTTCTCACGCGCTAGAGCGGGGCAGAGGGCTTAAATTTTTACGTGAAATTTGCGAAAATTTAAGCATAAAAACCTACGCTATCGGCGGTATAAATTTTGAAAATTTAGGCAAGGTCAAGGATGCGGGCGCGGCCGGAGCGTATATGATGCGGGGATTTTTGAGTTAATTTTTTAATTTTGATTAATACTACTTTAATAACAAATTTTATACTATAGTCATTATCTAAAATAACTGATAATAGGAATAAAAATGAATACTTTAAAAATCGTTATTTTTCTTATCTTTGCTCTATTTTTGGTTGGATGTAGCGGCAAATATGAAGTCACGCCACAAAAGCTAGATGATATCAAGGCTACGGCTAAAATCGTCAATCTAAGTACAAATAAAACGATGGATTTTGACGGCTTTATTGTCGAGGTGTTAGATGCTGATATGTTACTGGTAGGCGAGCTACACGATGACTTTGACCACCATTTGGCAGAAATTTTACTCATCAAAGCGCTTTCAAAAAATAAAAACATAGACGTCGCTTTTGAGATGCTTGGAGGCGATAAGCAAAAATATGCGGATGGCTTAGATAAAAAAACTCGTCCGGGCGAATTGATTAAAGCTATAAAATGGAATGATAAAATATGGGAGTTAAGGCATTACAAAGGAGTGCTAGAAACAGCATTTTATAGCGCTAACATCAAGTGCGCAAATTTAAGCGAAGACGAAATAAAGCTGATATTTGCCGGCGCCCAGCCTATATCGGGTAAATTTTCCACATCCAAAAGCGTTCAAGAAGCTATCGTGAAAATCGTCGGTAGAGTGCACGAAGGCGTAAATAAGCAAGATATACAGAAGCTTGTCCAGGCTCAGCAGTACAAAGATCGTAGAATGGCTGACGTCGTAAATAAATCTGCAAATTTCGCTTTGCTTATAGCTGGGAGGTATCACGTCCAAAAGGACATAGGGGTGCCGCTTCATCTTATGGATTTTAAAACGAAAAAGAAATTTAAAACTTTGTTTTTAGGCTTTGATGGCGATGATACGAGTGCTAAAGAAGCTGATTATCTATGGAAATTTAAATAAAGGTACGAGATGGCTAAAATTTTAGTGATTATTTTTTCTTTTTGTTTGTTGTTTGGTGAAAATAACGTAAGTGAATTTGAAAAATCGAGCGATAGCCAAGTAGCGTTTGATGTAAATTTATCTCAAGCTGGCTTGAAATTTGGCGAAGAGCAAAATTTGACCGGCATCGCCTCAAATTCTCAGGCACCAAGCATAGATTTGTCATTTATTTCGCTTTTTAAGAACGCACATATAGTCGTAAAGATTGTTATATGCGTTTTGATTTTATTTTCCGTCATTACGTGGACGATTTTTATCGTCAAATTTATCCAGTTTAAGCTGGCATTTTGTAGACTCAAATCTGACGAAAATACTGTAAAAGACGCGTCTGATTGGCGGGTTTTAAAGTTAAAGAAAAAGAGCTTTGCAACGGATTTTATAAGAGAACTTGAGGATGAGAGCAAAAAAAGCATCAAATTTGACGCAAATATGAAATTGCGAGTAAAACAAAGGCTTGATCTTAAAAAATCGTCTCTTGCGAACGTGATGAGAGAGTGGGTTGGAGTGCTCGCTAGCATCGGCTCGTCCGCACCTTTTGTCGGGCTTTTTGGGACGGTTTGGGGCATAATGAACAGCTTTGTGGGTATAGCAAACAGCAACAACGCCAGCCTAAGCGTGGTGGCTCCTGGTATTGCAGAGGCGCTTTTTGCCACAGCTCTTGGGCTCGTAGCCGCTATACCAGCAGTTTTGGTTTATAACTATCTGGTGCGGTGTAGCGTTAAATTTAATGCTCATTTAGGGCTGCTTAGTTCTCAAATTTATTTGATATTTGATAGACTGGCTGCGGAAAATGAATAGCGAAGAAGAGCTAAGCGAGATAAACGTAACGCCTTTTATCGACGTTATGCTAGTACTTTTGATTATATTTATGGTAGTTACGCCCATAGTAACCAGCTCTGTGAAAGTCGAGCTGCCAAAATCTGTTGCCAAACAAAAAGAGGACGTAAATAAGCCTATAATCTTAAGTATAAATGATAAATTCGAAATTTATTTGGGTAGCCAAGCCGTTTTAGCGGAGAATATCGCGCAGGCGCTGGATATAAAAAGCGGACGCAACTACGAGGCGATAGTGTATTTTCACGTCGATAAAAGCGTGCCTTATGAGATTTTGATCAATGCCGTCGAGCGAGTGAAGATAGCCGGATATACCAAAATAGCTTTTTCGACAAAGGTTGTAAACTGATGAAAATTCCGCGTCTTGCTTGGGTATTTGCTTTTATTCTTGCTTCAGCGTTGCATGCGGCGCTTTTTGTTTTTATTGCAAATGGTGGCAAGGCTATAAATTTGGAGCAGAATTTCGGTGGCTTTGATTATCCGATAAAAAATGACCAAATCGAGTCGATCATGATAATTTCAGATCTATCGATAGGCGATTTCAAAGAGGTCGCCGTAAATTCTCAAAAATCCTCCGTACCACAACTTGAAGAAGAAGCAGTGGTCAAAGAAAAAGAAGAGGAAAAGCCTGAGATAGCCTCGTTAGAGGAGATAAAATCTCAAATCGAAGTCGTAAAAAAACAGGAAATGCCAAAAAAAATAAAACCTAAAATAAAACCGAAGAAAATAGTAAAAAAACCCGTGAAAATCGCCGAGGAAACAAATAAAAAAAGCAATGAAGACACACAAAAAGTTTCAAATTTGGACTCGGATATAAACTCCGTAGCCAAGGATGACGTAGCTTCGGCGCCCGTTAGCGGTAGCGGAACTAGGATAGTCGGCAGTTTTGCAGGTTCCGGCGCGGATAAAAAAAGTTGGCAAGGTATGGTTGTATCGCACTTAAACAAGCACAAAAAATACCCGAGCAATGCTCTTTTAAGTGGATTTGAAGGTGTCGTTTACGTAAGAGTAAAAATAGCAGCTAACGGCGAAGTGCTAAGCGTTTTATTGACTAAAGGGAGCAAATTTGAGATTTTAAACAACGAAGCGACGGAGCTTTTTAACCGCGCTTCACCCCTGCCGTCACCTCCTAGTGAAATGATGGGCTCAGATCACGATCTGACGTTAAATTTTCCAATCGAATTTAATATAAAAAAATATAAAGCCTCAAAAAAATAAATTTATCTATCGTGCCATAGTTTAAAAAGAGTTAATTAAAGATAACCGGTATAAGTAAAAATTTATATATGCGGTGATACAATCCTTAAATGATAAGATAATGATTTTGATACGGCTTACCATATAGTCATAGAAGTTATTGACGCTTTCAAATTTAAGCCGCCTGACATCCGCGCATAAAACAAAATAATCTAGAAGGAAGCATCATGAATGGGTTTAATTTTAACATAGCTTGCATATTGGCTATTTGTTTAGCGAGCGCTGACGCAAAAGATGTCGATTTTAGTACCTTGGAAGTCTCGGCTACTGAGGTCAAAAATAGCGAAAAGGCGTTTTCGACGCCTGGAGCCGTTAGTTCGCGAGAGGATATTAGAAGCGAAAATCAAAGTATAGACTCCGTAGTTAGAAGCTTGCCAGGCAGCTACACGCAAATAGACCAATCTCAGGGCGGCGTGTCCGTAAACATCCGCGGGCTTACAGGGCTTGGGCGCGTAAACACGATGATAGACGGAGTTACGCAGACTTATTACGGTACGTCGAGCGATACGGGTGGGGTTCATAACTTTACCGGCAACATTGGCACTTCAGCCTTTGGAGCACTCATAGATCAAAATTTCCTAGTAGGTATAGACATCGAGAGAGGAAGTTTTAGCGGTGCTCAAAACGGACTTATGGGAAGTGCAAATTTTAGAACCATAGGCGTAAATGACGTTATAACTGACGACCACATTTTTGGCTTTTTAGGTAGATATAGTTATGGCTCAAACGGCGTGGGGCCAAGCTATATGGGTAGTGTCGCGGCAAAAAAAGAATTTGACGGCGGACAAAGCCTAGGCGTACTTTTTGGATATAGTGGTAAAAAAATCTCGCAAGACTATAAGATAGGCGGCGGTGGCAAAATAAAAGACAATGATAAAGACATCGACGGAGACGGCGTGCCTGATTTGCCTACGGCGTTAGATACCGATTCGCTGGAGCAGCGCCCCAAAAGCTATCTTTTTAAGCTGGAATACGATAGTGAGATAAACAAAGCTATTTTGACATATAGGAGATATAGCAATTATCTAGCTAAAAGAGATATAACCAGCGACAACTATCAGCTTGATTATCGTTTTGATCCGTATTCTGACCTGATCGATATAAATTTGCTCTTATCATATAATAAAACCAGACAAATTTATGATAAAAAAGCAAGACTGGCGTGGGCGGATCTTGAAAAGGGGATGAAATTTAAAAATAGTTCTCTGGTTTTTGATCTTAGCAATACCTTTTTGTTTGATATAACAGATAAGCTTAAATTTAGCTCAAAACTAGGCATAAATGCCCTAAATAACGAATATAAACGCGTTACTGGAGACGAGGCGTACTCTACACTTAGGACGTCGTATCCTATACCAGACGGTAAACAAAAGATATTTAATTATTATTTAGACAATTCGCTTGAGTACGATATTTTTACCTTCGATGCAAATTTAAATCTCGTAAATTGGAAAACGAGCGGCATAAAAGGCAAATGCTTAGCAGGGAATCCTTACTGCTCTCCACAAGAGGCCGGAGACTTTAAAAGAAAAGATACCGATTTAAACTATTCTCTTATGGCTTCAGCCAAGATTGACGAGTTGTTTTCGCCGTTTATCAGCTACGAAAGGACGACTAGACCGCTAAACGTACAGGAACTTTTCTCTTCCGGCTCTGTTTATGAAGATATAAACACCGGGCTAAAACCAGAAACGGCAAAAACCTATCAGATCGGCTTTAATAGCCACAAGCACGGTATTTTTTCGGACGATGACGTTTTTGGGCTTAAAGCCGTTTACTATAACACTAAAATAAAAAATTTTATCTACGACAGGATAATCGGCTATACAAATGCTGGTGGCGACGTTACGATGTTTTTGGCTAGATTAAATGACAAAGCCACCTTAAAAGGCTTTGAGCTCGAGTTTTTATACGATATGGACGTATTTTACGCCAAAGCCTCATACACTCGTCAAAAATCTTCCTATCAGCCCTCAGATAGTTTCGCGCTAGACTGGACGAACGGACCTGCTAGTGGAACTACGCAGTTTAGCGAACTGCCGAAATATTACGCTACGATAGACGTTGGAACTAGGCTTTTTAATGAAAAGTTAGTTCTTGGTTCTATAGCCAAAATTACCGGTAAGGCAAAAAGGATAAATCCTAAATTTAACTGGGGTGCTTTTGACGAAAACGATCCGAGATTTAAGATTATCAATACGCAAGAACTGCCAAAAATCCCGACTATTTTCGATTTTTATCTCACCTTCGAGCCGATTAAAAATTTAACCTTTAAATTTGAAGTACAAAACGTATTCGACAAAAACTACATGGACGCGCTTTATACTTATAACTCATCTTACTCCAGCGACGTATTTAATGACGATATTACTATCTTTAACAATGCTGCCAGGGGTAGGACGATACTGGGAAGTTTTGAGTATAGATATTAAATTTAATGACCGAGTCGCCGCGATAAAAGCGGCGCTCTTGGTTTCTGCTCTAAAATTGACCTACATAATCTTTTTTTGCTAAATTTGACTGCATATAAATTTAAGCCTATTTTGCTACTATTTCAGACGAAATTTAACTCAAATGGAGAATACGTGAAAAAATTGATCTTTGTTACGGTGCTTTGGGCGTTTAGTTTTAGCCTCATCGGCGAGTTTTTGGCGGGGCGAGTGGATAGCTACTTTGCCGCGTTTTCGCGCGTCGTGCTTGCGCTTGGCGTGTTTTTGACATTTATGATTAAGGATTTTTCCGCGCAAAACCTCGCTCTATACGCCAAAGTAGCCGCGATCGGCGCGGTGCAGATCGGCACAATGTATATCTTTTACTACAACTCGTTTGCATACCTTAGCGTCGCTGAGGTTGCGCTCTTTACGATATTTACGCCGTTTTACGTGAGCGTGGTTTATGACGTGCTCGCAGGCAGGCTTAGGTTGCTGTATCTCTTTAGCGTGGGCACGGCGGTTTTGGGCGCTCTCATTATCAAGTACGGCAACGTAAATGCCGGCTTTTGGCACGGATTTTTGCTCGTACAGGGGGCAAATTTGTGCTTTGGCGTCGGACAGAGCGCGTATAAATTTTTGCTAGAAAAGCGTGATTTTAACGAGCAGCGAGGCGTTTTTGGTTACTTTTTCGTCGGAGCCGCCGCGGTTACGGGCGTAGCATTTTCCATGTTTGGCAATCCTGAAAATATCAATCTCGACCTCACGCAAAGCGCGGTTTTACTGTGGCTTGGCATCGGAGCTAGCGGTCTAGGATACTTTTTATGGAACAAAGGCGCATGCGAGGTAGATAGCGGAACCCTAGCCATCATGAATAACGCCCTCATACCTGCAGCCATCATCGTAAATTTAGTATTTTGGCATAAAGATGCGGATATACTAAGACTCTGCCTAGGCGGTGCGGTGATTTATATCTCTCTACTCATTCACAATAAAATCATCGCACACTACGAGCGAGCAAGCGTAGCGGCAAAATAACCTAAATTTGAAGCCAAATTTAGCTAAAATTAAAACTAGCGGCGAGACCAAACATCGCCGCTTTACTTGACGGCAGTAGGTATTTTAAATTTGGGTTTTTAAAAGGATTAAATATGCACGACGCCGCAGCGCTTCTAATCGCACTCGTTTTTCTTGTCGTAAGCTTCTTTGTTGCTTTAATCGCCCCCAAAGGCAAACGCAAGCTTCTTTGGCTTTTTGTTTGGTTTATGGTGTTTTTCGCAGACGGGTTTATAACCTCGGCCATATTTCATTACTACGGAAATTTATACGGCAAGATAAACGTCTATGAAGAGCCCGCTACCAGAGGATATTATGCCGGAGAAAAGAAATTTGATAGGTGGTTTCCTGAAGTAAATCAATTATCGTCGCAATATACTAAAGACATTGCTTTTACGATGTTGATAAACGGCGATTTGGACTATATAGATTATAGGGTTCAAGCGGAAGATAGCCCTAATAACGGTAAATATTTTAGAGTCTACGTAGATAGCAATACTTCAAATAAATGCTTTATGTCGGTAGATGAAGAATTAAAAGACTACCTATCCGATAAAAAAATACCTTATCCCGAGTTTAAACAACTTTACGACGAATATCATTCAAAACCCAGCGAATATAAAGAGATATATTATGACGCATGGTTTGATAACGAAGAGAGAAAAAAGAGCTACCCGCAGCAACAAAGAATAGTAGTAGACAAAATAATAAAAATAGTGCAAGAGCGATACAAAAGCCCAAACCCTATTAATAGGAACGGCAAAGTATTTACGTGGGACGACTATCAAATAGAGTGGATGATAGATAGATTGCAAGACGTAGATAAAAAGATGGAATACTATAAACAAATCTACAAAGACAAATGCGTAGCTCGTAAAGAAATCAATGAAGATGAGATAGCGTCTGCCGAGCTTATCATAAAATATCCGTATGCTATCATAGAGGAAAAGCCTAATATAAAAACTATGTTTGATAAGGTAATAGGCATGGGATTTAACTACGGTGGACTAATAAAAGACAGAAATACGGGCAAGATACTAGCCGACAATACATACATCTACGAGTCTTATCACTCTTGGCTAATCCAAGCCTTAACTAATGCTTTGGGTTCGGAATCCGGCGGTCCGTTTTGGATGTGTAATAAAAACGAGACCACTTGGATACAGGACTGCAATCAAAAGATGATAGTTGAGTTCTTTAGAAAGGATAGAAAATGAGAAAATTTGAGATAGCTATACGTTAAACTCAAGCACAAATTTGACTCGCCAAGCGGTCCGTCAAATTTGCAAATTATACTATCTCTAAAACCGCCGTGATATCTGCCATACCTTGCGTGTACATAGCTGACGTAACGAGTGCGTCCGCGCCTGTGCTGGCAAATTCCCTGGCGTTTTTTAGATTTATCCCGCCGCTTGCGACTAGGGCTGCGTTTGGGGCGATTTTATCCCGTAGGTCCACTACTTGCTTTACCGCCCCCGGCGTAAATTTGTCGCACTGCACGACGTCGGCGCCAGCCTTTAAAAGCGCTTCGCAATCATCTAAATTTTCGCATTCGACGGCGATTTTGCGCTCGGGAGCTTTTGCTTTAAAGGTTGAAATTTGAGCCAAAAACTCCTCATACGAGTCGTAAGCCTTGATGTGATTTTTAAAAAACAGCACGCTATCGCTCAAATTTAGCCTGTGCACGCCGCAGCCGCCCTCAAGCACGGCTTTTAGGCAAAATTTCTTAGCAAACGGGAAGCTCTTGCGCGTGGCTAGGATTTCGCATTTTGGATTTACGCTTTTGGCGGCCTCGTTCATCGCTCTTGCGTAGGTGGCGATCTTGCAGGCGTACTCTAGGCAAATTTGCGCTAGTTTCCAGGCTTTGTGTACGTCGTCGTAGCTGCCGCTGATTTTTACGATCGGCTCTTTTGCGGCTGCGACGGCGGAGTTTGGGACGCAAATTTGCGCCTCGCAGCCAAGCAACTGCGCGATACCGGCCGCTACGTCTACGCAGCTAACCGTCACGTCCTCGCGCGGCAGTATGGTTAAAACGGCGTTTTTGCGGATGCCTTGAAGCGATGTCGTGAGATCAAAGTAGGGCAGATCCTCGCCGATGTAGGCTAAAATTTCCGCGTCACTTATCTTTATCATCGCTTGCTAGCCTTTTTACCTCGGCGTTTTTCTTATTTGCGTTTACGATCATGTTTCTAAAGATGCCGTTTTCGTAAAGCCCGGCGTGATAGAGCGAAAAACCTATAAACGCGACGCCTGAGGCTACGTGCCACTTTTTAAAGCTGCCTTTGTTTCTGCCTTTAAGCCCGAACGCCGTTAGGCAAACTGTGGCTAGAGTGACGCTCATGCCGATTTTTGCGACTTTTCTGTGTGTTTGTAAATTTAAAAGTTGTCCGTTTATGTTCATTTTTTTCTCCAGCAAGTTGTGTTTGCGATGCCTATGCTCTCAGGGTCAAATTCCGGATTTAGCCCCGCTTTTCTTTGCGATTCGTAGTCTTTTAGGGCTTTTATCATGACTTTTGATAGCATAAAGATCGCCGCGATATTTATCGTAGCCATCGCCGCCATCGTGATATCGGCGATGTTCCAAGCGATAGTTAGGTTCATCTGCGCTCCGACGAATATCATCGCGACCGCCGTTAGCTTAAAGGCTATGGCGATTTTGTGATTTTTGGTGAGGTATTTGATATTTGCCTGTGCGTAGTAGTAGTTGCCTATCAGCGACGTGATGGCAAAAAGCACCACCGCAAGCGTCGTAAAGTGAAGGCCGATCTCGCCGTAGTACTCGCGCATCGCAGCCTGCACTAAAGGAAGCGCGGTGAGCAGCTCGCCGCTAGTGCCTGTTTGCTTTGTGATATAGGCCTGTGAGAAAAGCACTATCATGCCAGAAGCTACGCAGATCGTCATATCTATAAAAACCGCCATCGCCTGCACGAGCCCTTGCTTTACGGGGTGGCTCGTGTGAGCCGCGGCGGCCGCGTTTGGCGCAGAACCCATGCCTGCTTCGTTTGAAAACAGGCCGCGCTTGATACCGTAGACGATCACGCTGCCCGCAAATCCGCCGAATATCGCCTTAAAATCAAAGGCGCTTTTCATGATCATATCAAAGACGGCCGGGAGTTTGTCTAAATTTAGGCAAATCGCGATAAAGGCTAACAGGATATAGGCAAGCGCCATAAAAGGCACGATGTAGGAGCTGACCTTGCCGATGACGTGGCTCTTGCTAAAAAACATAACCGCCGCAAATGCTGTTAGGATGAGGCCGATACCAACCGGCAGGCCGCTATCGCTAAAGCTCGTAGCGCTTGCGCTTTGGTCGTAGTAAATTTGAAAGGCGGAGGTCATGGTGTAGCTTTGTAGGCCGTTAAATCCGTATGCGTACGTGATGATGAGAATGACGGCAAAAAGGCTCGCCATCCACTTGATGCCTAGGCCGTTTTTTATGTAGTATGCCGGGCCGCCTTTAAAGCCCAATACGTCTTTGGTCTTGTAAATTTGAGCTAGCGTACTCTCGGCAAATGCCGAAGCCGCTCCCAAAAAAGCCATCAAACACATCCAAAATAGCGCGCCCGGACCGCCCGCTACGATAGCGGCGGAGATGCCCGCGATATTTCCGATGCCCACGCGCGAGGCGGTGGAGATCATAAGCGCTTGAAAGGGCGTAAGGTGGTGCTTGTTGTATTTGTCCTTTTTCTCGACTAAAACCTTGCAAGCCTCGAAAAACATCCTAAACTGCACGAATCTAGTAATATAGCTAAAATAAATACCGGTAAGAACGAGCACGATAACCAAAAAATATCCGTATAAAAAGTCGTTGGCTAGCGACATCTCGTCGTTCATAAATTTTAAAATTTTATCTATCAACCGTCATTCCTTCAAATTTACTTCGCGCCTATCTTGACGCCTTTCATTGAATTTGCCAGCAGTCCGATCGTCGTACCGTTGTGTAAAACGGCCGTGGCGATAGGGTTAAAAAGGCCAAACGTCGCGCCCGCTAAGATGAGTGAGTTTATGCCGACGGTAGCGTTAAAATTCGTATTTATCAGCCTCATAGTTTTATTTGCGACGTCTTTTGCGACGGCGACCGAGCCGATGTCGTCTTTTAACAGGCTGATGTCGGCGGTTGCTTTTGCGATGTCCGCGCCTTTTTGCATACTGATGCCTACGTGAGCTTTGGTGAGGCTTGGCGCATCGTTGATGCCATCTCCGACGAAGGCTACTTTTTTACCTTCGGCTTTTAGTTGCTCGATAATGCCTGCTTTATCGGTGGGTAGGCAGTTTGCATAGACTCTATCGATACCCAGCTCGCTTGCTACTTGATCGGCTTTAGACTGCACGTCGCCCGTTAGCATTATCAGCTCTTTTACGCCTAGTTTTCGTAGCTTTGCTAGCGTCTGCGCGGCATTTTCTCGCATGGTATCGCGCATAGCGATGACGCCTAAGAGCTCTTTGTCGTAGCCTACGTAAAGTAGTGTGAGTCCGCTGTCTACTTCGCTTTTTATGATTTCTTCGTGTTTGCTAAATGAAATTTGCTCGTCGTCCTCTAAGAAGTGCCGCGAGCCGATTACGACCTCTTTGCCGCCTACGTATGTTTTCACGCCGTGAGCGACGATAAACTCGACCTCGTCGTGGTGAATGTGATGAAAGCCTATCTCTCGCGCGGCCTTTACGATAGCTTCGGCTACCGGGTGGAAGTAGTGCTCCTCAGCGCTTGCGGTTAAATTTAAGAGCTGCGCTTCCGTAAATTCCTTTTTAAACGAGTGAACCTTGACGACGCTTAGGCTGCCGTGCGTTAGCGTGCCTGTTTTATCAAAGACAAAAGTATCGGCGCTCGCTAGCGCCTCGATAGCTTTAGCGCCTTTTATCAGTACGCCGTTGCGGCCCGCTTTTGAGATACTTGATTTAAATGCTACAGGCGTGGCTAGCTTTAGCGCGCATGAGTAGTCCGCCTGCAATACGCTGGCTACGCGCGTCATGTCGCGACTAAGTAGATACGAAACGCCGGCTAGACTTAGCGTCACGGGTACTAATTTGTCGGCTAGCTTCGTAGCTTTTAGCCCGACGGCCGATTTTTCGTTTAGCGAGCTTTGGATGTAGGATTTTATCCTCGCAGTCGCGCTCTCGGCCGCTATGCTCTCGGCCCAGATTTTTATGCGCCCATCCTCGACGACGGTTCCGCTCATAACGCGGTCTCCGCGCTCTTTTTTGACGGGTTCTGCTTCGCCCGTCATCGAGACTTGGTTTACGCTTGCGGTGCCCTCTACAATGTAGCCGTCGATGCCGATGCTCTCGCCCGCGCCGACGACTACGATGTCGCCTATTTTAACGTCTACGGTCGGGATTTTTTTGAGAGATTTTTTGCCGTGATCATTTATCTCGATCCAGACTTCTTCGATGTTTGGACGGGCTAGCTCCTTGATGAGGTCGTCGCTGCGGTGTACGGCACTTTCTTCCATGTATTCGCCGATGGTTAGCATGAGATTTGTGCTATTTGCCGCTAAAAAGTCGCGCCTAGCCAGGCTCACGCCCACTGCGGTGGCTTCGAGTACTTTTGAGGTTATACCCTCGTTTACGGCTTCGCTTGCGCCTTCTTTTAATAGTGGAGCGGCGGCTATCAGGCTAGCCATAGCTTTTACGCCGTTGTTGTTTATAAGAGGCGTGATGGCTAGAGCCGTTGCCGCCTTGTAAATTTCAGCCTTACTCGGGCTATTTTTATGCTTGCTTAAATTTGCGATCGGCAAATTTTCGATGAACTCTTTGATCTCGTTTAAATTTGACTCAAAGCCGACGATGATGCTCTTTGCTTTTTTATTTACTCTGACGCTTTTTGCGTACCTAAACTCCGAAATTTGAGCCTCCAAACGGCTCTCGTCGCAGTCCTCGCCGATGCGTTCGCAGACGAAGCGCACGCGGTTTTTAGTCAGGTGCGCGATGCGAACATTATTTTTGGGAGTCAATTTCGGCCTTTACATCTTCAAATCGCTCTTTTAGTTCTTCAAATCCTGCTTGAAGCAAATTTGATCCTTTTGCGATAGCTGAAAATAGCGCTTTTTGCGCGTTTTCGTTTGTTAGCACGTATGCCACGACGCCGCCTATGAGCGCACCTTTTATAAAGCCTGCCGCGTTAAAATTTGCCGGGACAAAGTCTTTTAGCGCGTCGTTTATACCGCGATCAAACGCGCTTGGCGCGCCAGTAGTCTTTACCGTCGTAGTCGTAGTCGTCGTGCTACCGTCGTCGTTTAGCTGATTTACTGTTTGAGTTTGATTGATGTATGGGTTTTTCATTTACTTTCCTCTAAATTTTTGATTAAATTCTCCGTCGCGACCACGCCTGCGATACCTACGGCTACGGTGACGGCCGCAGCAAAATAGCGTGCAGAGACTAGTTTGTTTGACGCGCTAATGGCGCATGCCGTGACGATACCGCCTTGGATCGCGGTTTTGGTCGTTTTTGCGACTACTTCGGCCTTGCTTGCGCTACCTTTTTTATAGTTTAGTATACCTACGCCGCCGGCTGCTATCGCGCCGATTAGCGCGCCGCTTATCATATGGTCCAGTGGGAGTCTGGTTGTTGATGTTAGATTCATATTTTACCTTTATTATTTTTCTAAATTTGGCTCAAGCGCGTTTGCGATATCTTCGGCTAGGCTTTCGGTTTGCTCGGCTGCTTTTGCCGGAGCTTTTTTAGCTCTTGGAGCGCTTTTTTTCTTAGATTTTGTTTTTTTGGCTTCTTTTTCAGCGGCTACTTCGGCGCTAGTGCGTCTTGTGCGTTTTTTTGTTTCGGTTGCCTCTTCACTTGTTTTAGCAAATTTTTTCTCGGCGTACTCTTTTGCTTCGCCTATTTTTTTCTCGGCAAATTCCTTTGCGTTTTCGGCAAATTCTTTGCCTTTATCTAGTCCGCTTTCAAGGGTTGATTTGATTTTGTCTTTGTTGTTAAAAGCCGCGACGGCTAAACCTCCTAAGATTGCTCCTGCGATAAACGGTAATGCCATTTTTTATCCTTTGTGTTAAATTTTATTCTTTATCTTTGTTTTTGTCTAAATTTTTACTGAGCATCATGCTGGCTAGTCCGCCAAGCGCCAAACCGCCGAAAAATGAAAAATTCGGATTGTTTAAAAGCGCGATCGCGTCCTCTTTGCTGCCTTGCCCAGAGCCTATGCGCTCTAGTGTCTGGCTGATTTGCTTAAAGCTCTGCGAATCAAAAGCGTTTAGGATATTGTCGCTCGGATTTTGAGCCGTTTGCGCCTGCTCCTCTTGGCTTGTGTTATCCGCACCTTGAAACTGCGTAGCTAAAATTTGAGCCAGTTTTGCTTTTAGAGCTGGGATGTATTCGTTATTTGACGTAGCCCAGAGCCTAAAGCAAATATCTTTAAAATTTTCATCGCTCAGGCTATCGGTAAAATTTTCATAAAACGCATTTAGCTCAAACTCGTAGTTTAGCGCTTTTATAAAACAAGCATCAAGATCCTCGCACGCTAAAGCGCAAAAAACTTGCGGATCGGCGGGGTCTGCGTATGGCTTTAAAAGCTCTAGCCCACTTTGCCTCACCGCTAAAATTTGATCAAAAATTTCATCTTTTTTGCAGACGTTTTCGTAAAATTTAACCCCCTGCGACTCTAGTAAAAATACCGCATTTGCGGCTTGCTTTAGCTCCTCGTTCATCCTGCACCGCCGGTAGCTTTTTGAGCTAGGTTGTTGATGAGGGCTGAAATTTCGTGTAAATTTTCGCCTTTTAGCAGATCGTCCCACATCTTTTTCGGGAAAATTTCGTGGTCGTACTCGATCGTTGCAGAGCCGATTAGCTTGTTAAATTTGACGTTTTTTATGCCGTCTATTTGCTTGATCGTTTGATCTATTTTTTCTAATGGCAAGCTGTCCGCTTCTTTTTTGATATCGCTGCTGACGCGGACTCTTAGGCGGCCTGCGACGTGGTGGATCGGCGTGAAATACGAAGCTATGCGTAAGACTAACTCCGATGGTATATGTGGCGCTGCACTCATGTTTCTCCTTTGTTTTTTGGCGTATTATCTATTTGCTACGCTTAAATTTAACTGAAACTTTTTTGCATATCGTTATCAAATCATTTTTGATAAAGAGGCGCAAAATAGGCTATTTATTTTGGCACTTTGGACAAATTCCGTATAAAATCATAGCGTGCCCCTCGAGTTTGAAACCTAAATTTAAACAAATTTGCTCTTGTTTTTCCTCTATATCTTTATCAAAAAAACTCTCCGCTACGCCGCATTTTATGCAGATTAGATGGTCGTGATGCGACTTTAAATTTAGCTCGAATCTATTTATCCCGCTCTCTTCAAAGCTAAGAACGAGTCCGAAATCCTGCAAAAAATTTAAAAACTGATAGATCGCCGTGAGGCTCACGTTTCGTCTAAATTCGCTTTTGATCTTATTTTGTATTTCGCTCGCACTAAGGTGCTCGTCGCTGGAAAATAAAATTTTTAAAATTTGCTCTTTTGCGGCGGAATTTTTATATCCGTAATCCCGTAAAAGCTCTAAAAATTTCATATAAAATTTATCAAAAGTGTGCATTTTGCCGCCGTTTCAGCCAATTAAAATTAATTTTTATTATAGTAAAAAAAAGCTGATAATGCGATAAATTTAAGACCAATTCTCAAAAAATGGAGATTTTGACTAAGCGGTTATAAAGGTTATTTTGGCATAATTCCGCAAAAATTTTAAAAGGGAAGCCATGACGTACGACGAGCTAGAGCTTGAAGCGGTTTTGCTGGAGGTTTTAGAAAACCGAGGTAACTTTGAATCGCTTGACGATGAAGAGCTTTTCGAGCTTATCGAAGAGGTCGCAAAATATACCGACGGAGACTATGAAGAAGCGTTTGAATATATGACGCAGTTTTCGCCGATCAACAAAAAGAGATTCGTCTCTCTTTATACGGTTTAGCCGCTAGGCCAAACCGTTTTTTCCTTTTAATTATTTAAAATATTTATTCAATACTTCTTTTAGCGTTTTTGTATATCTTGAGTCTTTCGGAGAGTTGTTGTAGATGTCCTCCATATCGTACATTCTATCGTAATAATCATACGTAGCCTGCTTGTCGACGACTACCAAAGAGGTATTTATGCTAACGCCTGCAAAAAGGCCTCTACTTTTACCTCTAAGCGTAGCCCAAGCCGTAATTTCAGGCAGATCGCTCATTACACCGGCTTTTTCGCCGGCCGCTAACACTACGGCATCGGCGCTAAGATCGATTTGACCTTTACCGTTTATTAGTCCTGCATACGACCTTCTTGATTTAAAAAGCACAACAAGGTCGGTTGATTTATAGCCGCCTTGTAGACCTATGCCACCGCCTTTAAAATTTATAAATATAGGACTACTCCATTCATTTTCGTCGTTTCTGCCGACGAATATACCGTCTCCAGTATGAGTCGTCACGACTAGCCCGCCGCTAACTACTTCAGGGATGACCATGATGCCTCTTATTTCGCTAGTATCTTTTAAATTTAGCAGTTTTCTAGAGCCCAAATCGTTTAAGATATCAAATGAAGTTCGTACTTTTTGATTTTGCGTAAAATCCGCATAAGCAAGCTGGCCTAGCAAAAGCGCGCAAGCGGCAAGCTTTAAAAACCTTTTCATTTTTGTTTCCTTTTTCGTAAAATTTACCCGCTATTATAGTATTTTTTTATTAAATTTAAAGATTATTCGTTAAAGTTACGTAAAGGATATAAATGAAAAAAATTATTTTGGCTGTTTTGATCTGTTTAAATTTGAGCGCAAAAGTGCAGGGCAGCGCGCCGAGCGAAACTCAGACTATCGTAAACGGCGACGTGGAGATAGTGCAGGTGGAGGCGAAATTTGCAGGAAATTTAAGCATAGATGGCAAGAAAAAGCGCTGGCTTAACGTGCCAGGGGATGAAAATTTAAAATTTGCCATCGTTTCCGCGGGATACCGCCAAAAAGGCGAGATCAAGCTAATAAACGGGCTTAAAGGCGGCGATGAGACGATGGTTTTTAAGATCGTAGAGGGCGAATACAAAAAAGAAAAAATAACCGTCGAGGGCAGCAAGGTGACGCCTCCAAAAGAGGTACTAAAGCGTATCGAGGAGGAGCGCGAGGAGGCGAATAAAATCTATGCCACTGCTAACGCCGGGTTAAAATTTGACTCCAAATTTATCCTGCCGATGAGTTCTGCGATCACGAGCCCGTTTGGCACTGCGCGCGTATTTAACGGCACTTTAAAAAGCTACCACGGCGGCACGGACTTTAGAGCGGCGGTCGGCACGTCCGTAATCGCGGCAAACGACGGCGTAGTCGCCATCGCAAAAGATCGCTACTATGCTGGCGGATCTGTGGTGATAGATCACGGCGAGGGCATTTACACGCAGTACTATCATCTAAGCTCGCTAAACGTAAAAGTCGGACAAAGCGTCAAAAAAGGCGATACCATCGCGCTTAGCGGCGCTAGCGGGCGAGTGAGTGGGCCGCACCTACACTTTGGCGTGATCGCGGGCGGCGTGCAGGTAAATCCGCTAAATTTCGTCAAAAAAATCAACGAAATTTTAAATTAACATTTTTTTCACGACTTTTCTTTAAACTTCGCTCATCTTTTTGAAGGAGAGAAAATGAAAAAAGTAGTTTTGATTAGTATGTTGGTTGCGGGCGGGCTTTTTGCCGCTTCGCTTGAAAATAGCACGAACGATGAGCTTTATAAAATGGTCGCAAATGCCGATGCTAAGACGCTTAGCGAGGTAGCGTTTGAGATAGACAAACGCGCTGGCAAGCTAAGATACGAGGCAAAAGAGGTTAAGCGCGGGCTAAAAGCCGAGATGGTAAAGAAAATGGATGCTATGAGCGTCGCCGATAGACAAAATTTCATGCAGGATTTTCGCAAAAGCTACAACGACAAGGTTGGCTCGCTAAGCGTGGCGGAGGCCAAAAGGCTTGATATCGAGCTAAAAGATCACAACGATGATCTACATAAGAAATTTAAACACGATTTTAAGGGCGGATTTAAGCACAGCGGTAAAGGCATGATGGCGCAGGACTGTGCAAATGCCGGAGATTGCAATCAAGCTGGCGGCTACAAGGGCCCAAAACAGCCGATGAAATAATAAAATTCGAGCTTCCTTTTTGGAGGCTCGAACTTATAAATTTATGAAATTTTACCTTCAAATTTAGATGAAATTTGATAAATTTAACGCAAATTTGAGATGTTTGGCGAGAAATTTAGTGTAAAGCCGCGCCGACAGATATAATAAGATCGAGCGGATAAAACACCGTAAAACGACAAAAGCAAACAAAAACGGAGCGAAAATGAGTAAAATTTTGATCGTCGAGGACGAAAATATGCTGCTTGAGATGATGTGCGCGTATCTGGAGGCGCAAGGCTACGAGACTGCGGGCGCGAAAAGCTACGACGATGCATTAAATTTGGCTTAGCAGTAGCTTAAATGTAAAGTTGCCTAAAATAGGTCAATCC
>CALCKS010000126.1 GCA_937965895.1 uncultured Campylobacter sp. | reverse complement strand
TGAGGTAGATATTTTGCGAGCGGTAGCCGGGCGTCTGGGCTTTGATCGCAAAAAATGTGCAGCAGATAAGAGCGACTGTCAGATTTGCCCCGAATATCGCAGTTTGGTTGTGCAAAAAGTCATCTTTGCCGTCCAAAAAAACATAGGTCGTGAGGTAATATATCGGCATGCCGATCAAAAAAAGATCGGTGATAAAGGCCTTTACTCGCGCGCCGATGCCGGCTAGTTGCGCTTTTTGTCTTGCCAAATTTACTCCTTTTTGCGTTTTATTTTGGGTGCTCGTTTTGGATTTTTGAGCGTCAAATTTGCTCGCTACCGACTAAATTGATACTCTTTTACTTTTGTTGCGGCAAATTTACGCTCTGCTTTTATGCGTCGCCTCTTTGGCATGGCAAATTTACAGCTCTTTTCCGCTTGAGCACCGCTCGCACCGTCTTAGCCAGCCAACCTTGCTCTGCTCGTAAATGGCGCTTCGTTTGCTGCCAGATTATGCGTTTTGCCTGGCGTAATCTTTACGATATCTGCCGCCTTTGTTTGTCTTTATCTGAACGCCCGTTTACGACGATTAATAATTTTCGCCCCGCGCATTTTTTCATCAAGCCTGCTTACGCTTGGTTTATTATTAGCTCCATAAAATTTATAAAGTGCAGATTTTAAATTTAAGCGTTTATCTCGCGCCAAATTTCAAATTCGTAAATTTAAAGACGCTCTTTTGCGGGCGTAAATTTACTCAAACCCAAATTTGACGGTCGCCGTCAATTGCACAAAACGGCAACGTAAATTTAATACCGCCTCGATCGAGACTTGCAAAAAAATGCAACGACGGGCTTCATTTATCGTCAAATTTATCGCTCAAAATATCGCGGAATGCAGCATGACCGAGTCAAATTTGATTTGCGATAGGTTTGTATTCATTGACGCTTGCAAAATACATCTAAATTTGCGGGGCTAAATCAAACATAACCGCGAAATTTGAAAATTTAGTTGCCTCTACTGCCCGGCTTTATCGCTTTGCTTCCATCGGCGCAGAGCGGGCAGTTTGCGGGCTCATAAATCTCAAATTCAAAGTTTCCAAGCGCGAAAAACGGCTTGTCGGCGGGCAGTTTGGCGCTAGCTTTAGCGACGCTGCCCGCTAAATTTGCAACCTTGCAAAACCCGCGATTAGCCAGTGCAGCAAACGCCACGATCTTGCCGCCTAGGCTCTCGATCACGCGTGCTGCCTCTAGCGCCGAGCCGCCCGTAGTGATGATGTCCTCGCAAACGACGAATCGTTCGCCCTCTCTCACCTCAAAACCGCGTCGCAGGCTCATTACGCGCTCGACTCGTTCGGTAAAGATAAAGCGTTTTTTTGCCGCGCGAGCTAGCTCGTAGCCCGCCAAAATGCCACCTAGAGCGGGCGAACAGACGCTGTCAAACTCTACGCCCGATTTTTTTATGACAGCGGCCAGCTCGTCCGCTAGAGCGCCGGCTAACTGCGGATCCTCGAGTACTTTGGCGCTTTGCAGATAAAACTGCGAGTGGTTGCCGCTGCTAAGCAAAAAATGTCCCTGCAAATACGCGCCCGCGTCCTTATAAATTTTCTCTAAATCCATCGTTTTTCCTTTGTAAAATTTGTGCGAATTTTACCCTAAGCGCGCTTAAGCTACTATTTTTTGAGCTTTTGGCGGCTTGCGATTTTGCGTTATTATAAAAGTACACCAAGTCAAAAGCGGCTAGAATTTTAAATTTGGATAAAATCAATAAATGTATTTTGTAGCGGTAGTAAGGGCGGACTAAATTTGACTTAAAATGATCATAGCGGTTAAAATTTACACTAAAAAGCGCAAAATAGCTGGAGAATTTTGCGGCTCGCCAAATTTAACGAGCCATACGTAAATTTTAAACTTTTAAAAGTTCGCTCTCTTTTTCTTTTACGAGTGAGTCGATCTTTGACGTGTAGCTGTCGGTGATCTTTTGGACTTCGTCTTGCCCTTTTTTGCTCTCGTCTTCGGTGATAGCTTTATCTTTTTCTAGCTTTTTAACCTCGTCATTGGCATCTTTTCTGATGTTTCTGATGCTGACTTTGGCTTTTTCGCCAAATGCCTTAGCGTGCTTTGCGTTTTCTTGGCGTTGCTCGACCGTCATCGGAGGGAAAAATAGTTTCACGCTCTCGCCGTCGTTGTTCGGATTTACGCCGATATTTGCCGCAGAGATCGCTGCGGTGATGGTTTTTAGCATCGGTTTTTCCCACGGCGTTATGCTTATGGTACTAGCATCGCTCGTTAGTACGGTGGCGACTTGGTTTAGCGGGGTTTGACTACCGTAATAATCTACGTAAATATTATCGACTATGCTTATATTTACCTTGCCCGTGCGAAGCGTGCTAAAGTCGCGTTTTAGGCCCTCGATGCATTTGTCGCTATGCTCTTTTTGTTTTTTGTAAATTTCATTCAGCATTTATATCCTTTACTAAAATTTTGGTCGTCGTTTTTCCGTTTACCTTGAGGCTCATTCTCACTTTATAGCGGTCGATCGGCTTGTTAAATTTAAGCGTCATCTGTCCGTTTTCAAGCTTGACTTTTTTCGTTTTTTGTCCCGTCATCGAAAAGTAGCCGTGAGTTGCGTTCTCTTCGGTTTTGATGATGATTTCGCTGATTTTATTGTCTTTTGGGTAGTCTTGCGGCAATATCCACTCGGCTTTTAAAAATTTGCTTGCAAGTGCGGACGGTAGGTGAGTACCGTTCATCGCAGGGATCCTATCTAGCTCGTGCAGATCGCTATTTGCTGCGACCGCGCCGGAGTTTTGGCTCAGTATTACCTCGATACCGTGCTCAATTGCTACATCGCGCACCCTGTCGTTATATTCGCCGAAAGGATAAGCAAAATAGCGCGGCTTGTAGCCCATATTTTTTTCAAATTTGCTTATGCCGTCCTCAAAGTCGTTTTTTAGTTTTTCCTCATTAAGTCCGACCATATGCAAGTGACCGTAGGAGTGATAGCCGACTTCGCCGTATTTTTCGATCTCTTTGATTTGTTCAAAGGTCATAAAGTCGCCGTATTTTCGCGCAGTGGCTTCGACGTAGATCATCAGCGCAAATGGATATCCGTACTCTAAAAATACCGGTAAGCCTTTTTCGTAAAAGCTTTTGTAGCCGTCGTCTACCGTTAAAACGACCCAATTATCCGATACCGGCTCGCCGTTTTTTATCGCGTCCACGAGCTTTGAAAGCGGGATGATCTCGTAGCCTTTTTCTTTAAAATAATCAAACTGCTCGCGTAAATTTTTAATAGAGACGTTGGTGCTCGGGTGTCTGTCGTCGTCAAATCTATGATAGTTAAAGATATGCGCGTCTGCAAACGCAAACTGTGCCGCCGCAAAAACTGCGAGCGCGGAAACTAATTTTTTCACTAGATTCTCCTTATTTTTGCTCGCTTGTCGGAGCCGCAGGAGCATTAGGGGCTTGCGGAACGACCGCCTCAGGAGCTGCAGGTAGCGACGAAGTATCGACGCTATCTATGAGAGATTTGCTGCTTTGCGTGTTGTAAACGTAGCTTAGCGCTAGAGTGTTTAGGATAAATAAAACGCCCACGACGAAGGTAAATTTAGCCAAAAATCCAGCTGGTCCTTTTGCGCCAAATAGGCTTTCGTTGCTGCCACTATACGCGCCTAGTCCGATAGAGGAACTCTTCTGAAGCAAAACGGCGATCGTCAAAACTACCGCGAAAATAAACTGCAATACTAAAAAAAGCGAATCCATAAAAATCCTTTTAAATTTTCGAAATTAGTCGCGATTATACTAAAAAAGTTTTGAATTTGGGTTAAATTTCTTTTTCTATCTCATAAAGTTCGTAGCGCACGGTTTTAAAAATCTCGGAAATTTTAACGTCGATGAGCTTAAAACACTCCTCTAAAACCCTTGCGCTTTCTTGCGCGCGTTTGATGTTGGCGGTTTGTAAATCGTCCAAATTTAGGCGAATTTGTTCGTCTTTTAGGCTCGGTTTTAGCACGTCGTTTGCAGCGTCGCGAAATTTTAAGAATTCTTTTTGCGGGATTTTTGCTTTGTGGCGGAGGTTTTTGATTTTTTTAGCGAGGGCTAGGTCGTCAAAGCCGTAACGTCTGACGTCCTCGACGACTCTAAGTCCTTCTTTTAAGCGGTTTAAATTTGCGTCTATTACGCGGTAGAGCCGCTCTTCGCTAGTCATCGCTATTAAAAAATCCTAAAATTCTAAGCAATGAAACGAATAAATTTAAGAAATCAAGGTAAAGATCAACTGCGCCCTCGATCGGAGTTTCGTAATTGCCGCGGATGATATTTTGCGTATCGTAAAGGATATACGCGCTAAATAAAACCGCGCCTACGCTAGCGATGCCGAGCTGTAAAACCGGGCTGTGGAAAAATATATTTATGATCGCAGCCACGAGCAAAACGATAAGCGCGATAAAAAGCATCTTGCCCATCGCGGTAAAGTCGCGTTTGGTATTCATCGCAAATACGCTAAGTCCGCCGAATGCTACCGTCGTAAGCGTAAAGGCCTGAGCTACTATCGCAGCGCCTCCTGGCATCGCAAAAGTGCGTCCCAAAATAGGCGTAAGCGTAAGTCCGCTAACGAAAGTAAAAGCAAAAAGCAGGATTAAATTTAAGCCCGCTTTGCGTTTGGCAAACATTAAACCGACCAAAAGTCCTAGCTCAAGTATCACAAATAGCCAGTAGTTGCCCGCTACCGTAGCTCCCAGCGAGCTGTAAAGCCCGACATAAGCTCCGACGCTGGCTGCTAAAAGCGAAGCCGCGAAAAGCTGATAGGTTTGCTTGATAAACGTGCTAAGCGCGCTTTGCGAATATTCGCTCGCAACCTCGTGCTCTCTTGAGTTTGCATAGTTTCTGTCATATAAACTCATTTTTTCTCCTTTTTTAAATTTTGACGCAAATTTAGCCAAAAATAGGTAAATAAAATATAAAAGATCGCTGAATTTGACGCGCGAAAAGCATTTTAAAAAATTTTAACGAACTTTGAAACGTTTTTGATATAATATTTTATAATTTTTTTATACGGGAAAGCAGATGCAAGGTATCTTAGACGGCGCAGTAAAATTTATGGAAGAGGATTTTTTGGAGCATAAGGAGCTTTTTGAAAGCCTAGGCGAGAAACAGACGCCGCACACTCTTTTTGTCGGCTGTATCGATTCGCGCGTGGTGCCTAGCCTCATAACAAACACGGTTCCTGGCGACCTAGTAGTTGTGCGAAATATCGCAAACATCGTGCCCCCATACCGCAAAAGCGAGGAGTTTTTGGCTACAACGTCGGCGATCGAGTACGCCTTGCAATCGCTAAACGTAAAAAACGTCATCATCTGCGGGCACAGCAACTGCGGCGGCTGCGCGGCTTTGTGGATGGATGAGGCTAAATTTAGCAAAATGCCAAACGTAAAGCGCTGGCTTGATCTACTGGAGCCCGTAAAAAAGCGCGTGCAAAAGCTTTTCGGCGATAATATCGCAAAAAGAGAGTGGCTAACCGAGCGCTTAAGCCTCGTAAATTCGTTTGAAAATTTACTGAGCTATCCAGACGTCAAGGCTAAATTTAAAGACGAGGAGCTAAAAATTTATGCCTGGCACTACATAATAGAAACGGGCGAAATCTACAACTATAACTTCGTAACAAAGAGCTTTAAGCTGCTAGGAGTCGAGAAATGAGAAAAATTTTAGCCACCGTTTTTGCGCTGTGCTTTGGCTTAAATTTACTAGCAAATACCAAAATCGACGACCTAAACGCCACGGATATCCTAAGTGTCGTAAATCAAATAAACGAAGCAAATGCTCAAATCGCCGTTATCAAGGCTCAGTCGGCCGAAAACAACGAAACCGCCGACAAAAACGTGCTTTTTAGAACGGTCTTAGAGAAAAAAGAAAAACTGATCGAGCAGATCCCCTATCTCGTCATGCAAATCGAAATCGACGAGGAGCAGGTACAAAATTTCAAACAAGATATGCAAGAGTTAGAGACGAAAACCAAAAAGCTAAAAAACTCTAGCAATCAAAATTTATACGTCAAAAATATGCTCGAGCTCGAGCGTATGCGGCTTGATGAGCTATTTTACTCCTCGCTTTTAAATTTGGAAAATATCTTTAAAAAGGGCGGCAAAGCCGTAAACGTCAAACTTGCCGTCGAGAAGACGCTGCTTAGCTTTCAGACGGAGTTTTACGCACAGTTTAAGGCTTTTAAAGACTCGCTAAGCGAAGAAGTAGCCTTGGCACATAAAGGCGAATTAGACGCGCTAGAAGCACACAAAAAGACGCTGGAAGAGATACTCTACTATCTGCGCGATAACGCCGAGCTGCTCACGTCAAACTACATCATCTCCGAGCTAAATTTAAAAACCGCGATAGATTTTATCAACGAAAAGGCCTCGTTTACGAGCAAATTTAACGTCGGCAAGGCCGCGATCATATTCGTCGTATTTTTGTTTTTCGTATCGTTTACGACGCTGCTTAGCAGGCTCACACTGTGGGCGCTAATGAAATTTTTCGTCAAGCACGACTCAGACAGGCAGACCAAAGGGCGCATCGTAGAGATCATCAAGCGCCCGATGTTACTCACCCTCATCGCTTACGCAATAGATATTTGCGTCTCGATCGCGTACTATCCGGCTCCGATGCCGATAAAATTTGCAAATTTCCTAGCGATCACTTTCGTTATCGCCGTCACGTGGCTCATACTTAGCGTGTTAAACGGCTACGGCATGGTACTCATCAATGAGCTTACAAAAAAAAGCGGGCGCAAAGAGGTGATAAATTTGATCCTAAAGATCATCTATTTCATCATCTTCGTTATCGCGCTGCTTATCGTGCTTAGCAAGCTTGGATTTAACGTCAGCGCTATCATCGCGTCTCTTGGTATCGGCGGCCTTGCGGTAGCTCTTGCGACTAAGGACATCTTGGCGAATTTCTTTGCTTCCGTCATGCTGCTCTTTGACAACTCGTTCTCGCAAGGCGACTGGATCGTGTGCGGCGACATCGAGGGAACGGTCGTGGAGATCGGACTTAGAAAAACGACCGTGCGAACCTTTGACAACGCCCTTATATTCGTGCCAAACTCCAAGCTAGCTAGCGATCCGATCCGAAACTGGAGCAGGCGAAAGATGGGACGACGCATCAGGATGCTAATCGGATTAGAATACAGCGCCACAACCGAGCAGATCAAAAAGTGCGTCGATGAGATCAAACAGATGCTAATCGACCATCCAGACATCGCAAAAGGCGACGATATGGGCTCGAAAAAGGCTAGCCGATACGACCGCGGTATCGTCTCGATCGACGATCTAGCGGGATATAAGTCAAATTTATTCGTCGTCGTGGACGAGTTTGCTGATAGCTCGATAAATATCCTCGTGTACTGCTTTTCAAAGACGATAGTTTGGGGCGAGTTTTTGGCCGTCAAAGAGGACGTGATGCTAAAAATAATGAATATCGTAGAGGCCAACGGGCTTGGATTTGCCTTCCCTAGCCAGAGCCTATACGTCGAAGAAGTGAAAAAATAATTTTAAAGGAGAGAAAATGAGCGAAGAATTTGACTATGAAGAGGAAGATCTGGAGGAGGAATACTCCGAATTTGACGATGAGAGATCTGAAAGATACAGCTATAACTACGACGAGAACGACTACGAATACGGCGACGAAGACGAAGAGGATAGCTACGAGATGTGATTTGCACTCAAATTTGTCCTAGTCTGGCAAATTTGCCGACGGGCCGAATTTGGAGCGTTTAATTTAGCTTTTACGAGTAAATCCAGCGCGTAGTTTCGGCTAATTATGAGCCGAATTTGGACTAATATACGAATTTGTCTTGCTTGCAATAATCTTAGCAACCACCACCTTCAAATTTAGGCATTTATATCTAGCTTTCGGATTTTATTTAGAGCTTCTAAAAGTTTCGTTACGTCCGCCCTTTTTTCTTGTTCGGCTTTGATAAATTTCTCGAAAAACTCGCGCTTTATATCCTTATAAACATAGGTTTGACTTTTGCTAGTAGCGTGGATAGGTTTAAATTTCTTTTCTTTTGCGGCGTCTGTTTGCGCTTCCTCTTTGGCTGTTTTATCAAAGTCGTCTTTTTTTAGCGCGATTTTTTGCAGCGCGTCTCCGATACTCTCGCCGTTTTTAAATACGTCTTTTAGAAATTTAAAAA
>CALCKS010000125.1 GCA_937965895.1 uncultured Campylobacter sp. | reverse complement strand
ATGTTTGCCAAAAAGATCACCAAATCCATGCAAGAAGCGATGGATACGACGCTGGTGCGACGTAAGATGCAGGACGAATACAACCGCGCTCACGGCATCACGCCGCGCTCTGCTAGCCGAAACATCGAGGAGAGCCTGCACGTAGAGGACGGTACGGAGATCTTAAGAAAAGGCGCAAATCTGGAAAAAATGCCTGCTGCCGAGCGAGCTAGCATAATAAAAGAGCTAAGAAAACAGATGCTGGAGGCGGCGGCGCAGTTGGAGTTTGAGAAGGCGGCGGCGCTACGCGACGAAATCGCCAAAATCCGCAAGCTTTAAATTTGACGGCTTGTCTCGCGAGCGTCTTTGAATGAGTTTGAAATTTTCGCCCTACGGCAGACTACTTTGTCTAGCCTTGGAACGAAAATTTCTGCACAACATTCAAATCCATCTCGCGATACTTTACCTTGTTTTTTACGTTCAAATTTGAAGTCAAATTTTGTAAAAAATCTGGTTTTAAATTTTACCCACCGAGACCCGTACCCTGAAAACATCAAATTTAGAGTCAAAAACTCGCGACGCTTTGCGCCAGAAAAGCTGTATCGCCACATTAAAAGCGTCGTAGGGTGAGGGATTAAAGGGGGGGGGTGGGGAGCGACTTCGCGTCTGCTTGCAGTTACGAGCATGGCGAAGCAAAATTTAAGCCTCCACCCCCTTTAGAACAAAGTAAAAAACAACCTTAGACGGTTGTTTTTTACTCAAAGAGCCTAACCTGCAATACTAAATTTAATCAACCCAAATTTAGCATTTTCGCGGTACGGGTCTCGGCGTATAAAATTTCAAATTTTAGTCAAATTTAGCCTCGAAATTTGACTAAAATCACCCGCCCTCCTCGATATTTTCCTGCATAAAAACCCGCATGCTCGGAAACTCAAGAGCGCAAAGACGGCCAAATTTATGTTTATAAACGCAGCCCGTGTCGATATTTGCGCCAAATTCCGTGATATCAGGCTCAGCGATTGGCGTATGGCCGTAGACGTTAAAGACGCCATCGTTTTGGCTAAAATCGCCTCTGCCGCAAAGCACGTGCTGCCTAAACTCCGCCGCACTATCGCCGTCCGAATTACGTAGCGGCCACACCCGCCCGGCCGCCGAGTGCGACACGACGAGCCGCCTGCCTTGCGCGTTTTTAAACTCGTCAAACTCCAAATAAAACGGCAAATTTAACAAAAACTCTATGTGCGCGAGCTTCTGGGCACGGCTGGCTTTGGCATAGGATGCAAAAGTCTGTGCGCCGCCGTTTAGGTAAAACCAGCGCGGATCGCTAGGCATTTCGCCACGCAAAAATGCGTCCTTGTGTTGCAAAAGGCGGTATTCGTGATTGCCCATCACAGCCGCGTAACCGCGCTGCATCACTAACTGCACGACCTCAAAACTCCCCTCGCCGCGATCTATCAGATCGCCCACGAAGCAAATTTTAGAATCAGCACCACGCGGCAAGCGATCTATCAGGGCGCAAAGGGTTTTATAACAGCCGTGAATGTCGCCGATAAGGTAAATTTGGTCGTTCATTTTTTCTTTTCTTGTAAATTTACTTAAATTTTAGCAAAGTTTAGCCAACGGGGCATAAAAACAGCGCAACAAAACTACCTAAATTTAGTCGTTGAATTTAAGCACCCTCACTCACCGACGATTAGCATCGCGCCAAGCGCTATCATCGTTACACCGACGAAAAACTCCAAAATTTTCCACGCGGCGGGCTTTTGAAACAACGACGCTAAAAATCTAGCTCCGTATCCGAGCAAAAAGAAAAACGCAAACGACGCGCACATCGCGCCCGCACCAAAGAGTCCCGCACTCTCGCCAAATTTCGTAGAAACCGAACCAAGTAGCACGACCGTATCAAGATAAACGTGCGGATTTAACCACGTAAAAGCTAGCGTTAGAAGCGCTGTTTTAACCGCTCCGTGCGCCTCCTCGCCGCCAGCCGTTAGCGCATGCGAGGCACTAAACGCGCTATAAAGGCTACGCAGCCCGTAAATGCTCAAAAATACAAATCCGCCCCAAAGCGCGGCGGTTTTGATGATGGGATAGTGCTCCACCACATAGCCAAACCCCGATACACCCGCAAAAATCAGCGTAGCGTCGCTAAGCGCGCAGATGGCACAAACCAGAAAAACATGCTGTTTTTTGATGCCTTGTTTTAACACGAAGGCATTTTGCGCTCCGATAGCAAGGATCAGCGAGAGCCCAAGAGAAAAACCAGAGAAAAAGACATTAAAAGAGTTCATTTTATCCCTTAAATTTGGCGTGCTTTTGTATTTTCTAAATTTTAGCCAGAATGCGTACAACAAAAGTTTAGCGAAGTAAAATTCGCGACATGCGGGGATTTCTGTAAATTTGTGAGTCAAATTTTAGCAGCATCAAGGTGCAGGTCTCGGCGAGTAAAATTTGAAGCTAAATTTATAAATTTAGCCGAATTTGGCTTCAAATTTGAATAGAGAACAATAAGGCGAAGTATTTTTTTCTTTAGACGAGGCAGAAACGACGGAGACAAGGGAACGGACTGATCGTCCGTGACCGAAGTCGACCGAGTTTCTAACGACGTATAAAGGAAAAAGACAAGCCGCTCAACTTTCTTTTAGCAGTTTCGCCACCATCTGCTCGCTCTTGCCCTTATCTGTATCCTTCTTCGTCGCCTTGTATATCCCGCTCACGTACTCCTCGAGTACCTCTTGCGAGTTTATACGCGCGTCGCCGTCTTTAGGTCTCACCTTGGCGTATTCGCCGCTGTTTTGCAGCTCAAACGCCAGCTCGTTATCGCTAAGCTGCAAGCGTAAAAACTCGAGCAAGCGCTCTTGCAAATTTTTATCTATTATCGGCGTCATGAGCTCTAGGCGGCGCTCGAGATTTCGCGGCATCCAGTCGGCGGATGCGATGTAAATTTGAGGTTCGGCGTGCCTAAAATAAAATATCCTCGCATGCTCAAGGTATTTGCCGATGAGCGATCTCACGCGGATATTTTCGCTTAGGCCTTTCACGCCCGGGCGCACGCAGCAGATGCCGCGCACGATGAGATCGATCCTCACGCCCGCGCTGCTAGCCTTTACCAGTGCGTCCAC
Source organism: uncultured Campylobacter sp. (assembly GCA_937965895.1). Taxonomy (GTDB): domain Bacteria; phylum Campylobacterota; class Campylobacteria; order Campylobacterales; family Campylobacteraceae; genus Campylobacter_A. Next base: position 49,630 of record CALCKS010000125.1, on the reverse strand, counting down.
GATGTCGCTATCTACTAGCGCGTTCATCTTTGCCACGATCCTGCCATGCTCGCCGTGCGCAGTCTCAGTCTTTATCATATCCAGAACGCGCTCTTTTATCTGCATCGGCGACATAGAAAGCGTCTGCAAGCGGCGGTTTTTAGAAAAGCCAGATAGTATATGAAAAAACGTCGTCGTATCGCTCGCAAACTCCGCCCTGCTCGTAAAATAGCTCACGTCGGTGTAAATTTTCGCCGAGCCGCCGTTGTAGTTGCCGGTGGATAGATGCATGTAAAATTTGAGCTTGCCGCCCTCTTGACGGATGACTTGGCTCACTTTTGCGTGTACCTTAAAGCCCGTTATACCGTATATCACGTGCGCGCCGGCATCCTCTAAAGCCTTTGCCCAGTGCAGGTTGTTTTCCTCGTCAAACCTTGCCTTTAGCTCGACCATCACGGTTACCTGCTTGCCGTCGTTTGCAGCGTCGATGAGAGCTTGGATGATAGGCGAGTTTTTATCGACGCGGTAGAGCGTCATGCGGATCGAGATCACGCGCGGATCTTTGCTTGCCTCTCTAATAAACTGCACGACGGGATCAAAACTCTCGTAGGGATGCACTACCAGCACATCCTCTTTATCGATGACGTCAAACATCGAGAGGTGACTACTAAAAGGCGGCAAAGTCTTTGGCGCGTATGGCGGCAGGCAGAGGTGTGAGAATTCTTTATTTCCCACGATTTGCCAGAGCGAATTTAGCGTGAGCGGTACGGTGTACTCGTAGATATCCTTATAAAAAATCTTCATATGCGAGTTTAAAAACTCGACTATCTCGGTGTCGGCGTCCTTTTGTATCTGCATGCGGACAAAGGCGCCCTTTCGGCGTAGTTTGAGCCCTTGCTCGAGGATCATCATAAAATCATCGGCCTCTTCTTCCTCGATGACGATGTCGGCGTTCCTGGTAACCCTAAACGCTGCCGAGCTAAGTAACTTGTAACCCGGGAAAATCTCCTCTGCATGGCGGTGTACGATCGTTTCTATCGGCACGTAGACATTATCGGCCGCCTGATAAAACCTCGGCAAAACGCGCGAGATACGTATCATGCCAAATTTTATGATCTCTGGACTATCTGCGTCGGCAAGCTTGACAGCTAGGCTAAAGCTAAGGTTGTTTAGATGCGGGTACGGATGCGTGGCGTCAACCGCGATAGGCACGATAACGGGCAAGATGTTTGAGAAAAAATACTCGTCGCATTTGGCGCGAAGCTCGGGCGAGATTTCGTCGTAATTTTTCATAAAAAGCCCACTTTGCGCGAGCTCTTTTAGCGCATCTTTATAGTGCTTTTCCACGAGTGCAAGCTCGTCTTTTATGTATTTTCTGATCTCTCTTAGCTGTTCGAGCGGACTCATGCCGTCGCTGCCGCTAGCTGCGACTCCCGCGGCAAAAAGCTGTTTAAGCCCTGCGATCCTGATCATGTAAAATTCATCCAAATTTGTCATATAAATCGCGATAAATTTTAGCTTTTCAAGCGGCGGCAACGCCTTTTCGCACTGGGCTAAAACGCGCGAGTTAAAGCGTAGCCAGCTAAGCTCGCGGTTGATAAAAATGCTCTTTGTCTCATTCATTTTCCATCCTTTTTAAACTTTCATAAATTTTAGCGAATTTTCTCTTAAATCACGGCTTTTCCGAAAAGTGCGAGTTTGTGTCGTAATAAATAAAAAAATTAAGCTTCGGCAAAAATGGGCAAGAAAATAAGATGGAATATATTTGGGCGGTTATTATTTTATGCACTGGAATGGCGGTTTTTTGGGTTTTAAAGAAAATTTCGATGTAACTGCGTTTCAAATTTGACGAATGAATGTAGTGTTGTTGCAGTGATTTTTTATTTTGATTTTGAGTCAAATTTGACAAAGTTTTTAGAAATATTTTTAAATAGTTAAAAAGATGAAATTTGAGGTAAAAACGGCGGCGAAAATCATCCGCCGCTATTAAATTAAAGATTATTTTCTTTTTTATACTCGGCTAAAAAGGCGTAAATTTCGTCTTTTAGTCTAAGTTTTTCGCGTTTTAGAGCATCCACTTCGGCATCGTTATAGACATTGCCTTTTTGCATCTCGGCGATCTTTTCGTCTAGGTCGTTGTGTTTGTCGAAAAGCGACGTAAATCTCGCATTCGTGCCTTTTAGCTTAGTTATAAGCTCTCTGTCTTCATGAAACATATTTGCTCCTTTGATGGATTAAATTTTAATTTAATTTAATTTTAGCGAATATTATTTTAAGAGCGGGTTAAAAAGGCGCCGTATCTGGGTGATTTGGCAAAATTTACCTAGCCTACGTCAAGCTTAAATTTATCAAATTTTATTGCGCCGACGAATTATTTTGCGTCAAATTTGAAGTGATTGCTTGATACAAATTTAAGCAGAACAAGTCACACAAAAAGCTCAAATTTAAACGTACTTTAGCTCTTCTGGCTTATGCTTGCTTTTTATGACGCGTTTGGTTAGGCGTATCGACTCGCCAGTGCCGATGACTAGTAGCTTCGTGCCAGTGCCGATTAGCGTATCACCCTTTGGCATCGGGATAAATTTGTTATTTACGTCTTTGATGCCCACGACGTCGGCGTTTGTTATGTTTCGTAGGTTGGTTTCTTTTAGGCGTTTAAAGCGCACCCACGAATAATCAGGCACCAATATCTCCTCTATGTCGATCGGCGAGTCTTGCTTATACAAAAACTGCTCGAGCAAATTTTCCATATCCGGACGTACGCTCATCGCGCTAAGGCGCTGAGCTACGAGCTTTGATGGGCTCACGACGCTATTTGCGCCGAGCTTTTTTAACCGCTCGGTATCGTCTTGGTTATCGGAGTTTGTCATTATAAAATACGGCTTTTTGCGCCCGATTTCTTTTTCAAACAGCCTCACGGTGGCGATGAGGGCGATGTTGTCGGCGATATTCGGGCTTAGCGTGATCATGCCTTTTGCGCTTGAAAAATGCGTCTTTAAAAGCGCAGTTTGCGTGTGCGGCTGAGAGACGATATAGTATGGATACTTGTATTTTTCCGCGATTTCCGGCAGATCCTCGCGCGGATCGATCACGATGAAAGGAATATGATTTTCCCTAAATTCGCGGCTTAATTCCATTGTGTATTGGTTGTGATAGCAGATGACAAAGTGGTTTTTTAGTCTTGCGATCTTGTATAGCATTCGTCTTTCCTTTATGATTGCTACGAGCGCGCCTTTTTTTAAAACTTCGAGCATCAAACCCGTAGAAAACGTAAAAACGGCAAAGCCTAGCAAAATAAAAGTGATAGTAAAAATCCGGCCGGCCGGAGAAATAGGTGCGACCTCGGTAAAACCGACGGTCGTAAAAGTCATACCGGCCTGATAAATCGCGTCTATCAGGCTAAAATTATCGATCGTGACATAGCCCATAGCCCCGACCATCATCATCAAAACGACTAAGATGAGCGGTAAGCGAAACGGGCGAAGTTGTTCGTAAAGTTCGGTATTAAGACTAATTTGAGGTTTGGCAGAACTTGACCAGTTGAGGAATTTTAAAATCTTTCTAAACAAAGACAACTCCTCAAATTTGCGGTAATTTTAGCGTGACTGTTTTCTCATTGTTCTTAGCGTAGAAGCAGCTACTTTGATCTTTCTCGTAGTGCCGTCCTCTAGCGTAACGCGGATGGTTCTTAGGTTTGGTAAAAACCTTCTTTTTGTTCTGTTTTTGGCGTGGCTGACGTTGTTGCCTACCATCGGACCTTTACCTGTTATTGCGCATACTCTTGACATATTTGTTTCCTTAAAAATAAAAATTTCTGCTGATTCTATCCAAAATAAACAAAATAAAAGCTTAAAGCCGCTTTTACAAACGCGTTAGTTTTTAAACTGAATTTATGGATAAAAAAGCTAAAATAACAAAATTTAAACACGGTTAAATTTTAAAAAATTACCGGCTCGATTTACGTAAAAAATATCATTTTTTTAGGAAATTCTTTTATCTTATGAGATTAGATTTTAAAGACGACGTAGCTATATTTTATCCTTCCGGCTTTTTAGACGGCGATATCGATAAATACGAAATCAGCGACGCAAATATAAAATATCTACGCCAAAAAGCTCCGCGTCATATCCTAATATCGCTTAAAAATACCGTTTATTTTAATAAGGTAGGCTTTAATCTAATCCTTGAATCCGTCTCAAGAATAACAAAGGAAAGCGATGCGGACATAGGCTTTTGCGACTACAATGAGATAAAATTTAAAGCCCTAAAAAGAATGTCTAAAGACGTTTTAAATTTATCTTTTTTTGAGACGCTCAGCGTTGCGCTTTTATTTTGGGGGAAGTTTGAATCGGAAAACAAACAAATCATCGTTTTTAACGCCGATACCGAGCAAAAACGCCAGATTGCGCTAACATTATCAGGGCGCGGATACAAACCGGTTATCGCAAAAGACGAGGAAGAATTTAACCGTTTACATAAAGATTTCGAATGTGCCATCCGCCTCACCGATATAAAATCAAACAAGAAAGAATTATCCACTACCCTTAAAGAAAACGTCGTCGTTTACGAGATAAACGGCTTTATCGACTCGGAATTTGCAGACAAATTCGCTTATAAAAGTTTCCTACAATCGCTAAAAATCGGCTTTAAATTTTTTGTTTTTGATATGAAAAAATCAAGTTTTATAAATATTCACGGCGTATCCTTTTTGGCTAAACTTGCGATGGAATGTGCCGATAGCGGCGCAACTATAGCTATGTGCGGACTAAAAAAATCCAATGTCTCAAAAGCCTTACTTCATGATTTAGAGGACTGCGGGATACTACTTTACGATACGATCCAGGATTTTTTCAATGACGACGCGACGATAGAAGGCGGCGGCAGTACAGAAGACGAAAAACCTAAAAACATAACCAAAGAGTTAATAGATCTTTTACCGGATATCTTAAAAGTAGTGATGGACACGCTAGCGTCTTTGTCAAATTTGCCTATTTCTCGCAAGAGTACCGAGATAACAAATTTTAGCTGCGACGAGGAGAAATTTTGCATGGGCTCGGTAGCGTTTTACGGCGAGACAAATGCAAAATTTATACTCTGCGTCGAAAAAAACGCCGTTTATAAAATCTGCAAAATTTTACTTCAAGAAGGTAGCGACGCAAGCATGATCGAGGCCTATGCAGACCTGCTTAGCGTTATATCCGACCGCATCGAAGCGTGGTTAAAGAGTCAAAAGATAGAGGCGAATTTCACCTTGCCGCACGTCTTTGAAGAGATTAAAGACGAAGACAAAAAAAACAAAGGCGCCCTCGTGCGACTCGATATAGACGGCATGGACGCGATATTTTTTCTAAGCAAATAAAAGGATAATAAAATGTATGTAGCACCGAGTATTTTATCGGCTGATTTTGGAAATTTAAGAGCCGAGATCGAGGCCATCTGCGAGGCTGGCGCCGATCTTGTGCATGTCGACGTGATGGACGGGCATTTTGTGCCAAATTTAACCATCGGCCCGGTGGTGGTAAATGCCGTCGCAAAAGCCGCCACAAAGCCGCTAGACATCCACCTAATGGTGCAAAATAACACCTTTTTTGCCGATCTTTTTTTACCTCTGAAGCCTAAATTTTTAAGCTTTCACATCGAGGAGGAAAAGCATCCTTTGCGTCTAATCGATCACATCCGCAGCCACGGCACTGGACCTGCAATCGTACTAAACCCGCACACGCCGATATCGGCGATCGAGCACATCGTAAACGAGGTCGACATGGTGCTTTTAATGAGCGTAAATCCAGGGTTCGGCGGGCAAAAATTTATCCCTTCGGTACTTGAAAAAGCCCGCAGCTTACGCGAAATGATCGAGCGCAAAAACGCAAAATGCATGATCGAAGTCGACGGCGGCGTGACTGGACTAAACGTCGCGCAGCTCGATGAAGCGGGCGTAGATATCGTCGTGGCGGGCAGTTATATATTTTCGTCAAATTCATACGAGCACTCTATCCGCTCGCTAAAGCTCGAGTTTTGAACCAAGATTTCGAAGCCCTACTCGCCGTCATCGCCAAACGAAACATAGCCTACGCGGACTTTGTCGCCGCAACCAAGCAAATGGACGAATACTCCGAGCTTTTTGATGTTCGCGACGTGCAGATGTGGCGCGCGCTTGGGCTTGACATAACCCGCACCGCAAAAAACCAAATCGAGCTAAAAACGCGGCGCAATGAAATAAAAGATCAAATTTTTTGCGTCGTGGATATAGAAACTAGCGGCGGCATAAATAGTGGCCAGATCATCGAAATCGGTGCGCTAAAGCTACAAAACGGAGAAATAATCGGCAAATTTGAAACATTCGTGTACGCGCCCTACGTCCCGGAAAATATCAGCGAACTAACGGGAATCACCGCAGAGCACCTAAAAAACGCACCCAGCCTAGCCTTCGTCATGGAGCAGTTTAAAGTCTTTTTAGGTCAGAGCGTTTTTGTGGCGCACAACGTTCGCTTTGACTACGGCTTTATTAGCGCGACGCTGGAGGCACTAGGATACGGCGAGCTATTAAATCGCAAGCTCTGCACGATCGATCTAGCCCGCCGCACCATCGCCTCGCCAAAATACGGCCTAGGAACGCTAAAAGAAATTTTAGGCATCGACAATACCCACCACAGAGCTCTTAACGACGCTATCGCGGCTGCTGAAATTTTTAAACACTCCCTGCAAAAACTCCCAAGCGAAGTAAAAACGACCGAGGATCTAATAGAGTTTAGCAAATCGGCTAAAACGATGAAGCGACTAAAAATCACAACGAATGAAGCCGGCGAGTCGGTCAAATTTGACGACGCTGTGCAGACTGATAAATTTGACGATAATAAAAATTTGAGCGCCGCGAATGTTGCGCGAAATTTAAACATCGGCAGTAAAACACAAAAAGTAAAAGAGCCTAAACTCCCGATATTTGATGAGTAAATTTAACTAAATTTGCCGTAGTTAAATTTGATAAATTTAAAGCCAAATACAAACTCGCAAAAGCATCCGCTGCCTCTGCCTGCCCTATAAAAATCTTACAAATTTTCAAATTTAACAGAATAAAAAGAATAATTTTATAAAAATAGCAGCCTAGATCGGTGCAAATTTAACCTACTCGCCGACTCGTTCGCCGTTTATCCGCACGATCCTAGCGGGGATGCCTACGACCGTGGCGTTATCTGGCACGTCTTTTAGCACGACCGAGTTCGCGCCTATTTTGGCATTTTCGCCGATTAGGATGTTTCCTAGCACCTTTGCGCCGGCTGCTATCGTGACGCCGTTTTTTACGGTCGGGTGGCGCTTGCAGCACTCTTTGCCCGTGCCGCCCAGAGTTACTTGATGATAGATCAGTACATCGTCGCCCACCTCAGCCGTCTCTCCGATCACTACGCCCATGCCGTGATCGATAAAAAGCCGCCTACCGATCTTGGCACCAGGATGTATCTCGATGCCAGTTAAAAAACGCGACATCTGCGAGACAAAGCGCGCCGTAAATCGCCACTTTTTAACATGCAAAAAGTGCGCGAGTCTATGAAAAACGACGGCATGGATACCCGGAGTGTTGACGAGAATGGCCCCGTAGCAGCACGAGGCCACCGAGGGGTCTTTCTCGCGTACGGTCGCGACTAGTTCGTTTAGTTCGGCTATCAGTCCCAAATCACGCCTCGTAAAGCAGAGTGCTGAGATACCTCTCGCCGTTATCGGGAGCTATGAAAAGCACCTTTTTGCCCTTACCTAGTCTCTTTGCGACCTTCACTGCAGCCGCCAAAGCCGCGCCGCCCGAGATACCCAGCAGGATGCCTTCATCTTTAGCCAGCTTTCTAGCCGCCTCAAAGGCCTCATCGTTATCCACGCGCTCTATCTCGTCGATATAGGCGGTCTCAAGCGTAGCCGGGATAAAGCCCGCTCCTATGCCTTGGATCTTATGCGGACCCGGTTTTTCGCCAGAGATCACGGCAGAGTCGTTTGGTTCAACGGCTACGATTTTAGTCTTATAGCCGTTTGCTTTTAGCGCTCTTGCCGTGCCGCTTAGCGTGCCGCCCGTTCCTACGCCCGCTACAAAAGCGTCAAGCTCCTTAAAGTCGTCCATGATCTCTTTTGCTGTCGTTAGCTCGTGAGCCTGCGGGTTAAATTTATTTTCAAACTGGCTTAGCATCACGTAGCCTTTTTCGTGCACGAGTTCGTTCGCTTTTTCGATCGCACCTTTCATGCCCTTTGCGCCCTCAGTTAGCACAAGCTCGGCTCCGTAAGCCTTTTGTAGCTTGCGTCTTTCGATACTCATGGTTTCAGGCATTACCAGCACTACTTTAAAGCCTAAAGCAGCGCACGCCATAGCTACGCCGATACCGGTATTACCGCTAGTAGGCTCTACGATGATGTCGCCTTTTTTTAGCGTGCCCTCTTTTTGCATTCCAAGGATCATACTTGCGGCGATTCTATCTTTTACCGATCCGCCCGGATTAAAAAACTCAAGCTTAGCGTAAATTTCAGCCATGCCCTCTTCGCGCACGCTGTTTATCCTTACGATCGGGGTTTTACCGATGGTTTGAACGATGTTTTCGTATATCATTTAGACTCCTTTTGAAAAAATCGTGTAATAATAACTTCTTTTTCCATAAATATAAATAAAATATAAAAAAATAAATTTTCTTTTATATTTCAGCCTAAAATTTAGCTCGCGCTCTCTATAATTTTTAGCGTTTTTAAGCTATCTTCTATGCTAGCGCCCACGCTTTTCTTGTCGCCTAAAAGACGCACGAAGTCCTCTAGCTCGCTTGTTAGCGGATCGGTTCTTTTGACGAATATATTTTGCATTTTGCACGCGCTTGCGTCAAATTCGCTAAATTTAACAAGGCTCTGATTTAGTAAATCAGCCTCATAAACCGCCCCTTTGCACGCGACCTCGACCATTCTTTTGCGTCTGTGCGCTAGCCAGCTAGTAGCGATGAGAGCCGTTATCTCGCCCTCAAGCTCAAACGACAAAACCGCGTTGTCTTCAAATTTGGCGTGGATTTTGCGCGAGCTTTTTATATCCGCACTTTTTATCTCTTTACCGCTTAAAAATCTAATCAGATCTATATCGTGCACGGCTAGATCGGCCAATATCCCCACGTCCGTGATTCGCTGCGGAAATGGCGCGTTTCTAGTTATTTGCACGCTGTAAATTTCCTCGTTTGCTAGCTCTTTTTTTAGCGCCGCGATTGCGGGGTTAAAGCGCTCTACGTGCCCGACGGCTACTTTTAAATTTCTATTTTGCGCTTCCCCTAGTAAAAATTGAGCGTCCGAGGTATTTGCGCAAACGGGCTTTTCGATGAGTAAATTTAGCCCCTTTTGCATGCATTTTAGCGCCGCTTCTTTATGTAGCGAGGTTGGCGTAGCGATGACGGCGGCGTCTAAATTTTCGCTCTCTAGCATCTCATCAAGATCAGCGTAAATTTTATGCGCGAAATTTTCCTTGCAAAACGGATCGCAAAGCGCGGCTATCTGCACGCCCGCGACGTCTTGCAGCGCGCGGTAGTGGTTTTTGCCCATGACGCCAAGACCTATGAGCGCAAATTTAAGCATTATTTATAACCTCGATGACGTAGTCTTGCTCCTCTTTGGTCACAAACGCAGACATCGGTAGCGCCATTATATCCTGCGCCACCGCCTCGCTCACGGCAAAATCCCCCCGCTTATAGCCAAGATCACCAAACACCTCTTGCAAATGCAGCGGCACAGGGTAATAAACTCCCGTCGGCACGCCTTTTTGCGCGCAGATTTCTAGCATCTTTGCTCTATCTTTTACGCGGATGCAGTACTGCGCCCACGCCGAGACGTTACCCTCCGCGACAAAAGGCGCTACGACGCCCTTTAGCTCGCAAGAATACCGCGCCGCGATCTCTTGGCGCTTTGCGATTTCGGCGTCAAGGTATTTTAGCTTGACATTTAAAATGCCCGCCTGGATAGCGTCGAGCCTGCCGTTTATACCGACGTATTTGTGGATGTAGCGCTCGGACTGGCCGTGGTTTAGTAGGATGCGTATCTTTTCGTTTAGGGCGTCGTCGTCGGTAAATATCGCTCCGCCATCGCCGTAGCAACCAAGCGGCTTAGCCGGAAAAAACGAGGTAGTAGCGATGCGCGAGAGATTGCAGGACTTTACGCCGTTTTGGCTCGCGCCAAAGCTTTGCGCCGCATCCTCGATGACGGCTAGACCGTGCTTTTGCGCGATAGCATTTATCGCCACCATATCCGCCGCCTGCCCAAAAAGCGACACCGGCACGATAGCCTTGGTCTTTGGCGTGATCTTTGCCTCGATCAAATTTGGATCGATGTTATACGTCCTCTCGTCAATATCGACGAATACGGGCTTTGCGCCCAGAAACGCTATCATCTCGGCCGTCGCGATAAAGGTAAAAGGCGTCGTGATGACCTCATCGCCGGGCTTTATATCAAGCGCCATAAAGGCTAATAGTAGCGCGTCCGTGCCGCTACTGCAAGCTACCGCGTGCTTTGCGCCGCTAAATTTAGCCAGATTTTCCTCCAGCTCGCCAACCTTGCCGCCGATATAGACCGAGCTATCTAGCACCTCTTTGATCTGCTCGTCGATTTCGTTTTTGTATTTTTGATACTGGGCCTGTAAATTTATAAAATTTATCTTCATCTTTGCTCCTATTTTATGCATCTTAGTATCTCCTCGCCGGCGTCGTCTAGCTTTTTGCCGTTAAAGTGCGCCTTGCAAAACTCCACTATCTTGCCGTGAAATTTGGCGTAAATTTCATTCATCTCTAGCTCGCGTCCGTAGGCTTTGCAAATTTGTTCGCTATCTACGGCCCCCAGCCACTCCTGCGCCTCGTCGTAGCTTTCAAACTCGTATCCCAAAAAGCTCAAAATCCGCAAAGCGTAGCTATCTACGACCATCACGTCGCGTCCGCACGCGTAGCAAAGCACCGCGTCACAGGTCTCCGCACCGATGCCTTTGACGCCAAGCAGCCACTCACGGCTAACGTTTTCTTTGAAATTTTCAAAATCGCCGAATTTTTTAAAAATCGCGTCGCAAAGCGTTTTTAGGCGTTTTGCTTTGGTATTGTAAAAGCCGCTTGGTTTTATGAGCAAGGCCAGCTCGGCCACTGGCGTTTTTACGATGTCTTCTACGCTCATCAAATTTGCGTTTTTTAGATTATTTAGCGCTTTGTCTGCGTTTTTCCAGTTGGTATTTTGTATCAAAACGGCGCCGACCACAACCTCAAAAGTGCCAGCGTTTGGCCACCAAAGAGGGCCGTCCGCGTCAGCCTTTACGCCCGCGTTTTTTAGCGCCAAAAAAAGCTGCGTGCTATCCATCGTTTTTCCTTTTTTTCTTTGTTTATTAGCAAATTTAGCGTGCGGCTCTTGCTCAAATTTATCGTCCAAAACGCTGCCGCGCTTAAATTTGAGTAAAAGCCGTAGCCGTTAGCTCGGCTCAAATTTGCTCTCGTTTATATAAATTTAACCGCTCGCTGCACCAAAGGCTCGCTAACGCCGTCTATCACGCGGATCTTAAAGGCATCCGTGCAGCGCCCGCCGTCAAATTCAAACACGACCATTTGAAAAATCCGCCTGCATTTTTCATTTACCTTAAACGAGTGCTTAAGCCCCGTTAAAAAGCTCTTCACGGGTGCTTCCGCGTCCATGCCGATGACGCCGTCAAACGCCCCGCTAAGCCCGACGTCGCTCACGTATGCTGTGCCGCTAACTATTTGCAAATCATCGGTGCCAACGTGCGTGTGGGTGCCGGCTATGGCTCCCACTCGCCCGCAAAATAGCCTAAAAAAGGCATTTTTCTCGCTTGTGGCCTCGGCGTGAAAGTCTATGAGGATGTTTTCGCTCTCGCACTCCTCTAGCGCACGCTCGGCTTCTAAAAAGGCGTTATTCGTATGCGGCAAGCCGTAGTGTCCCATCAAATTTACCACGCTTAGGCTCTTACCCTCTTTGCTCAAATTTATCGCTCCGTGCCCCGCAGTTCCCGCGAAGTGATTATACGGGCGGATGATAGGCAGAGCGTCCATCAGCGCAACCACGTCTTTTTTATCAAAGCTATGATTGCCGCCCGTGATCGCGTCGATACCGCAGCCTAGCAACTCGTGCGCGTTTGTCGCGGTGAGACCGAAGCCTCCGCTTGCGTTTTCGGCGTTTGCGACGATAAAGTCAAGCTCGAATTCTCGCTTAAATTTTGGCAAATTTTGCATCACCGCGCTTCGTCCCGCGCGTCCGACGATATCGCCGACAAATCCTACTCTAGTTAAATTTGCCATCAAATTTTATCTTTATAGCTTAGATAAAACTGTCTTGCGGTGCGTCCGGAGCGGCTCGCGCGCAGCTGTGCGTATTGCTTAGCTAGCTCGTGAAGCATGACTCTATCGCCCACGAAATCTTTAAAATAAAAATCCACGATCTTTAGATAGTCCGCAAAGCTGCCCTGATAAAAGCTAAGCCAAAGCCCGAATCTATCGCTAAGCGCTATCTTTTCTTCGACCGCGTCGCTATAGTGCAGCTCCGTCTCGCCGACCTTTGCGCCCTCGTTGTCGCTTTTTAGCTCGCTGATCAGGTGGCGGCGGTTTGATGTGGCGTAGACTAGCACGTTTTTAGGCGCCTTTTCGATCGAGCCTTCGAGCACGGGTTTTAAAAATTTATAGCTCATGTCTCCCGCCTCAAAGCTAAGATCGTCGCAAAAAATGATAAATTTAAAGCTACTATCCCTGATCTCGTAAATGATCTCGGGTATCATCTCAAGCTCGTCGTTTTTTAGCTCGATTAGCCGCAAGCCCTCCGGGTAAAATTTAGTAAAAACAGCCTTAACCAGGCTACTTTTACCACAGCCTCGCGCGCCCCACAGTATCGCGTGATTTGCGCCCTTGCCTTCTAAAAAATTTCGCGTATTTTCTACAAGCTCTTCTTTTTGCTTTTCGATCCCGACAAGCCCATCAAGCTGCGTGAAATCAACGTCTATAACGCCTTTTAATGCGCCGAATTTACGCCGATAAATCGCTGCGGCAGTCGTGTTCCAGTCTATCATTTTTCCGCCCGTCCTTTATTTAGTTTTCTAAGATAGATCAAGATCTCCTCTATCACGTCGTCATCGTCTTTGCTCTTTGATTTTAGCCTGGTTTGCTCGCCGTTTTGCGCGGTTAGCGCGATGTTTTGCTCGGCGTTTGAGATAGCTTTAAAGCCCGCTTTTATAGCTAGGATTTTAATTATAATGAGGCTTAAAAACTGCCTTGTGTAGATGTCCGGCTTGCCGAATCTATCCTCGATCTCGCCCTCTATCTCGTAAACCTCGGCAACTTCTTTACACTTGCTAAGCCGTCTATATAGCTCCAGACGCAACCTATCCTCACCGATAAACTCCGAGTTTAAAAACGCGTTTATGCTGAGTTTTAGATCGATTTTTGCGCTTTCAAAGCTCTCTTTATTTAGCAGTTTATTTATCTCTTCTTCGAGCATTTTGATGTAGAGCGAGTAGCCGATCGCCTCGATATGGCCGCTTTGGGCTTCGCCGACGAGGTTGCCGCCGCCTCTGATTTCCAGATCATGGTAGGCTAGCACGCTGCCAGAGCCCAAAAACGAGTTGCTCTCAAGCGCGACTAGGCGTTTTAGAGCGTCTGCGCTTAGGGCGTTTTTGTCTTCAACTAGGAAGTAGCAATACGCCTGCTTGTCGCTCCTGCCGACGCGTCCGCGAAGCTGGTGTAGGTCTGCGATGCCGAATTTATTTGCGCCCTCGATGATGATGGTGTTTACGTTTGGCAGATGTATGCCGCTTTCTACGATGCTGGTGCTTAGCAACACGTCATATTCGCCGTTTTCAAACCTCATCATCTCCTCTTCGGTCGTCTTGGCGTCGATCTTGGAGTGCAGCATGAGGATGCGTAAATTTGGCATGATGTCCAAAATTTGTTTTTTTGCCTGAGGCATCGTGGCGATGTGGTTGTGGATATAAAAAATTTGCCCGCCGCGGCGCAGTTCGCGCATGATGGCCTCTTTTACCGCCTTTTCGTCCCACTCGCGCACGCTGGTTCGCACGTCTAGGCGCGAGCTTGGCGGAGTTTGTAGCACCGAGTAGCCTTTGACGCTTGAAAGCGCCATATTTAGGCTACGCGGTATCGGAGTCGCGCTCATAGATAGCACATGCGAGGCGCTTGAAATCTCTTTTAGCTTTTCTTTTTGTTTTACGCCGAATTTATGCTCCTCATCGATGATGATGAGGCCTAAATTTGAGGGCTTAACCGACAAAAGCGAGTGCGTACCCACGCAAACGCAAGGCTGCCCCGCCTCCAGCGCCTTAACCGCGGCCACCTTTTCCTTTGCGCTCGTGAAGCGATCGAGTTTAAAGACGCTAACGTCAAATTTGCCCAGCCTCTCTTTTAGGCTTTTAAAATGCTGCGAGCTAAGAAGCGTCGTCGGCACGAAAAATAGCGCTTGAAAGCCCGATTTTACGCACTTAAATATCGCATTCATCGCGACCTCTGTCTTGCCAAATCCCACGTCGCCGCTAAGCAGCCTATCCATCACCTTGCCACTTTTTAGGTCGTTTGAGATGTCGCTTGAGGCGCGCTCCTGATCTCTCGTGTAGGCAAAGCCCGCGTTTTGCAAGAAATTTAGATACTCCGCATCGTCTTTTTCGATGATTTCACCGCGGATTAGCTCGCGCTGGGCGGCTAGCGAAATAATCTTTGAGGCGATGACAAAAAGCTTGGCTCTAACTTTTTCTTTTATCTTGGCGAAATTTGCCTTGCCAAGGCGGTCTAAAACCGCGATGCTGCCGCTGCTTGCGACGTATCGGTCGATCAAATTTAGATGTTCGACGGGCAAAAGCAGCTTGTCCTCGTTTTGATAAACGATCACGACGAACTCGCGCGTCCTGCCTAACACGGTTAGCTTTTCAAGCCCCGTAAATTTGCCGATGCCGTACTCCTCGTGCACGACGTAGTCGCCGGCTTTTAGCTCGTCGATCACTAGGCTCGGCTTTTTGGCGCGCTTTTTCTTTTCAAATTTATTTAGCGAGACGATGATCTCGGCTGCCGAGACTAAATTTAACGCCGCTTCGGTTTGCACGAACTCGACGTTTTTGTATTCGCTTAAATTTAATGCGTTAAAAAGACCAACGTTGCGCGCTAAAACCTTGATTTTTTTATTTTTATTTAGCTCGAAAAAATCGGCATTTAAAGTTACGCTTAAATCTTTATAAACTTTAGCCGCGGGCAATACGGGTAAATTTGCAACCTCGCCTAGACCCCGCTCAAATCCGTCAAATTTTTTCGTTAAGACCGTTTTAAATTCGCGCGTATAGTCGATAAAACCATCTATCGCCCAAAATCCGAGCGTCTTTAGGTCGCTGATTAGCGCGTCTGTTTGCATATCTTTTATTTTTTCGGACGTTTTTTCAAACTCGGCCTCGCCAAGAGCCGCGATAAAAGGCGAAATTTCAACGCTTTTTAGCTCGGTTTTGTTTGAAATTTGCGTTTGCGTGCTGTAGTGCCTGATGCTCTCTATCTCGTCGTCAAATAGTAAAATGCGGTGTGGCTCCTGCGCGCCGACGCAAAAAATGTCGATGATCTCGCCGCGAACGCAAAACTCGCCCTCGCTCTCCACGATATCGACCGCCTCGTAGCCAAATCGCAGTAGCTTTTGGGCTAACTCTCTAGGATCGATTTTGTCGCCGAAATTTAGCGTTAGTTTTTGTAGATGTTTTTTGCCGGGAAGTTTGTTTAGAACCGTGCAAACGGGGCTAATGAGGAGCTTTTTGCCCTCAAATTCGTAAAATTTAGCTAGTTCAGAGGATAGTTCAAAAAGCTCGGCGCTAAAACTGCGCAGATCATCGCCCTCGCGCGCCCTAAAATCAGGCAATCTAAAGACCTTAAGCCCGGCAAATTCCGCCGCGCTAAGAGCCGCGATAGCCTCCTTGTCATCCTCGCAGACAAGCAGCTGCGCATCGCCTCCGTTTAAAAAATACTCAAAAACCTCACTTTGCACCGCGGTACCTTTTTAGGAAGGCTTCCACGAGGTAAAACGACCCGAACGCCAGATACTCCTCGTCCGCGCGCACGTCCGTAAAGTCCGCAAACTCCATACCGAGCTCGCACAAGGCATCTTTTACCTGCGCCGTTGCTAGCTCGCGACCCGGCGCCTCGTACTCGATGATGTAGGTTTTTTTAACGATCGGTTTGACCGCCTTTAGGACGGCTTTTATGTCCTTGTCGGCAAAGGCGTTAAAGATCAAATTTAGCTTTTTGCCCTCAAATTTTTTCACGAGAGCCTGCGCCGCCATCTCGTTGTGCCCGACGTCGATCGTTACGTTTGGCGCGATCTTTTCGCAACGTCCGTTTAGATCTAGCGCACCTAAATTTGCTAAATTTAAGCTAAATCCAAGCTCCTTAAAAGCCGAGGAGCTAAGGGTCAAATTTGAACGCAAAAACTCGGGCAAGCCGAATTTCTCCGCGTAAATTTTAATCTCGTTTTTATCATCGTTGCTTAAATTTTCGGACGCAAATTTAAGCGACGCGCCTTTTTTAGCGGCGATTTGTCTAGCGATACCAGCACAAAGCTCGCTCATCTCGTCGTTCATCAAAGCAACGTCCGCCATCGCGTTAAATTTAGTCGTAGCAATCTGCTCCAGCGTGTCGCCAAGCAGCGCCGTGTGATCAAAACCGATCGGAGTAAAGAGGCTAAGACGCTTGTCAAATACGTTCGTAGCGTCAAATTCTCCCCCAACGCCAGCCTCACAGACGAAAAAGTCGCACCCCTCAAAAAGCGGAGCGCAAAGCAGCGTCGCATACTCGAAATACGAAAGCGAGCGCGCAACCTCGGGGGGCAAAATTTTAATCAGCTTCTCGTGAGCCGTCTCGAGCGCATCTGCGCTAGCTACGGAGCCGTTCATCCAAAATCTCTCTCGAAACTCGAAAATATGCGGGCTCGTATAGTGTCCGACGCTATGGCCGCGCGCAAGCATCTGCGCTAAAAATCGCCCCGTGCTACCCTTGCCATTCGTGCCGATAATATGGATGGTTTTTGGTATTTTAAACGCGCCCTGCACAAATTTAAAGGCATTTGGCATGCGCGCGCGGTTGATTTCCTTATAAAAAAGGGGTTTGTTTTCTAAAAAATATTCTAGTTTCATTAAATTTTAGGCATCACCTGATCTCTGCCGTTTTGCTTAGCCTGATATAGCATTTTATCCGAAGCTTCTAATACGGCTGCTTGACTTTGATTTTGGCTACGTATAGCAACGCCGCAACTCACCGTAACGCTAATGCGTTCGTCTTTATATAAAAATTTGGAGTTTTTTAGCACATCGCGCACCTTATCCGCAAACCCTATACTCTGCGCCATATCAAACCCCGGCAACAACACCACAAACTCCTCGCCGCCGTACCTAGCAACGAAATCGACTTCCCTGGAGTTGCCCCTAAGCACCCTTCCTACGCTTGCTATTATCACGTCGCCGGCATCGTGGCCGTATATGTCGTTTATATTTTTAAAATGATCTATATCAAAAAAACACACGGCGTAGTCGGCATTTTGTTGTAAAAAATCAAGCTCCAACCGCCCAAGCTCTTCCATTAGTGCTTTTTTTGTCGCGGTTTTAGTTAAAAAATCCTCTTTGCTCTCGGCTTTCGCGCTTTCTAGCTCTACTTCCAGCTTGCTCACTTTTGCTTGTAGCTCTTTTATAGTTTGCTGGTCGCTTAGCATCTGCTCGCCCAATTGCCTAACCTCGACATCTAAGGTATCGGCGATATTTTTTAATTTATCTCTGATCCCCTCAAAACTATCTTCGTTTAAATTTATCGAATTTAGATCGTTTTTGATAAACTGCATCTGGCTCGAGCTCTTAGAAGAACTGCTGATTAGGCTTGCTATTTGATCGTTTATACCGTCCAAAACCTTATCTAGCGATCCGACTTTCGTAGAAACCTCGGCCCTATCAAGCTCGATACGCTTTTTGGTCAAATTTTCTATATTTTTTCTAACCGAAAGATCCTCTAAAAGCTTTGGATCGCTTTTTAAAATTTTATTTACTTTTTCTATCTCGCCGTCGATTTTATCGGTAATAGAAGGCCTTAGCATATCCGATACGAGCGGAACTAGTTTTTCGCAAGTCTGCTCTTTTGTCAAAACATCCTCAAGCTCAGCAACGATATCTTTTAAGTCGCTAAAATTTTTAACGCCGTAAACGCCCAATCTTTTCAAAAAACTATCGTCGTAATCGGTCAAAAAATCAAACCATTTGTCTTTTATTCTATCTATGGCTTGCGCATCTAGTCTTCTATTTAGAGCTTCGGAGCTAGCTTCGGCTAAATTTTTAGCATTTTTATTATGTAGCGAAGCTACGGCTTGAAAAACCTTTTTATTCATAGCTATGAGCGCATTTATTAGTTTTGGATACTCGGCAAGGCCGGGCGAATTTAGCCTAGCCGCCATAAAAGCAAAAAGCTCGTCCAAGTTTCTTACGTTTTTTTGTTTTAGTTGCGCCTTAAGCTCATCGTTTAGGCGAGCCGAGTATTTTTCAAGCTTCTGACAATCAGGCACTATTACGCCGTTTTTTTTAGCTATCTCGCAAAAAACCTCGGCGTAGTTATCCGGAGTTATCATGAGCCCGCGCTCTTTTATAGTCTGGATAGTCTCTTTTATGACTTGATTGACGCTAGTCGCCACGCTTTAGACCTTTTACGGCAAGCGTAGCGATATACTCGTCAAAAGCCTCTTGCGAGGCCTGTTTTACTGCATTATATCTATCGCTTTCGCTGATGACGCCGTCGGCAAATCTAGTATCTCTTATCTTTTGCGACACGGTAAAGTCGTGCTCGCCCGAAGTAGTCACCGATAGCGTTTTGCCGCCTTTTAACTTAGTGTCGAAATTTAGCGTTAGTATCGCTTTATACGACGTCACATAGCCGTTTTCATCATATAATAGCGCTTGATAGTTAAGCGATTTGATCGAGACGGTTATGGTGGTTGGCTCGTTTTTATCGTAGCTTATGCGTTTGCCCAGCCTTGTTACGATACCCTCTAGTACGCTATCTTTGATCCAAACGCTGTTTTTAGGCTCTTCTTTGCTTATTAGCACATTTACGTATACACGGTCGCCCGTTATGTCGTTCGTGATCTTTGAGACGGGCTTATAGCCGCATCCAACCAAGATGAAAGTCGCCAAAAGTAGTAAAAATTTTATCTTCACGATTTAGCCTTTTATTACGAAATTTACGAGCTTGCCGTTCACGTAAATTTGTTTGATTATTTCTTTTCCTTCTAGCCATTTAGCCGCACTTTGTCTAGCTAGAGCCAAAACCTCGTCATCGCTTGCGCTGCTTGGCGCTTCAAATTCGCCGCGCCTTTTGCCGTTAACAGTAATAGCCAAATTTAAGCTATCTTTTTCGAAAACCTCGTCTAAAATTTCTATTTTCGCAAAATTCGCCCTGCCAAATAGCTGCCCACTAAGCTCGTTTGCGACGTGCGGCACGATAGGTTCGAGCAAATTTAAGATGATAAAAAACGCTTCTGTCGTCACGTCCTGATTATCCTGCGCATTTACGGCGTTTAGAGCCTCCATGCAGGCGGCGATCAGGGTGTTAAACGTAAAATTTTCCTCGTAAACGTCGTTTGATTTTTTAAGCGCCTCATAAACCTTCATACGCGCATATTTTTCTTCTTTGCTCAAATTTGCGTGCGCTATCTGCGGGATTTGCGTGCATTTTTTTACGCCCGAGCTTCGTTCGTACAAGCGGTTTATAAATCTAAACGCGCCCTCGACAGCGCTGTCGTTCCACTCAAGTTCTTTTTGCGGAGGCGCGGCAAATAGAATAAAAAGCCTCGCCGTATCGGCGCCGTATTTATGTATGATATCATCTGGATCAACCACGTTGCCCTTGCTTTTACTCATTTTTTTGCCGTCTTTTAGCACCATACCCTGAGTAAGCAGGCGCTCAAACGGCTCATCGTCTCTGAGGTAGCCTAGATCTCGCAAAGCCTTTTGGAAAAATCTCGCGTAAAGCAGGTGCAAGATCGCATGCTCGATACCACCGATATACTGATCCACATTCATCCAATAATTCACGCTTTTTTCGTCAAATGCGCGTTCCTGCCACGTTTTTTCGTCGCTCGCGTATCTAGCGAAATACCAGCTACTCTCAAAAAACGTATCCATCGTATCGGTCTCGCGGATAGCTTCGCCGCCGCATTTTGGGCACTTTACGTGTTTCCAGCTCTCGTGCTTATCGAGTGGATTCCCCTCGCCTGTTATCTGAACGTCGTCAGGTAGCGTCACAGGCAAATTTTCGATCTTTTCAGGCACGACTCCACAGCACTTGCAGTGAACCATCGGTATCGGCGCGCCCCAGTAGCGCTGCCTAGAGATACCCCAGTCGCGGATTTTAAAATTTACGACGCGTTTGCCAATCTTGTCCGCTTCAAATTTTTCTATGATTTTTAGTTTTGCCTCTTCGCTGCCAAGTCCGTTTATGAGCGGCGAATTTATAGATATTCCGTACTCCGTTAGCGCCTTGCCGCCCTCAAATTCGCCCTGCGCAGGCTTAACCACCCACTTTATCGGTAGATCAAATTTACTCGCAAACTCGTAGTCACGCTCATCGTGAGCCGGAACTGCCATAACCGCGCCACTACCGTAGTCCGCTAAAACGAAATTGGCTACCCAAACCGGTACTTTTTCGCCCGTTAGCGGGTGCAGGACGTTAATACCCAAAAACAGTCCATCTTTTTCGCTAGTTTGCCGTTCGCGCGGGCTTTGGTTTAAAATTTTCCTGATTCGCTCAGCCTTATCCGCCTCCAGCTTACCGCCGTCAAGCAGTCTTTTTACGATCTTGTGCTCAGGCGCCAAGGCTGCGTAGCTAACGCCGTAAATCGTATCCGGGCGCGTCGTAAATACCTCAAAACCCTCTATCTGCTCGCCGCCTTCTAAAATCCGCTTCGACTCTTCGTCAAGCTCAAATTTAAACTCCAAGCCAAAGCTCTTGCCGATCCAGTTTTCCTGCATCGTGAGCACTTGAGACGGCCATTTGCCTTCAAGGCGCTTTAGATCGTCTAGCAGCTCCTGCGCATAATCGGTGATCTTTAGGTAGTAGCCAGGTAGCTCGCGCTGGATGACGGCATTTCCGCATCTCCAGCAGCATCCGTCCTCGACCTGCTCGTTGGCAAGCACGGTTTGGTCGTATTCGCACCAGTTTACGACTGCGCTTTTGCGGTAAACCAGCCCTTTTTCGTACATTTTGATGAAAAATTCTTGCTCAAATTTAGTATAAAGCGGGTCAGACGTTGCAAACTCGCGCTTTTTAGAAAAGCTAAGCCCCAGCGTCTCAAGCTCGCCGCGCATGTAGTCTATATTTTCGTAAGTCCAAATTTTAGGATGGATTTTGTGCTTTATCGCCGCATTTTCCGCAGGCATGCCAAAGCTATCAAAGCCGATCGGATGAAGGACGTTGTAGCCGCGCTTGCGATAGTAACGAGCCAAGGCGTCGCCGATGGTGTAGTTTCTCACGTGTCCCATATGGATGCGTCCGCTAGGATACGGAAACATGCTTAGGATATATTTTTTAGGCAGGCTATAGTCGTCTTTGGGCTCAAATTCGCCGTTTTTGCTCCAAATTTCTTGCCATTTTTTTTCTATTTTCGCCGGCTCGTATTTTAAAATTTCACTCATTTTTACTCCTAAAATTCTTCTTGCGTCTTGCTGGACTCGACCAAAACAAGCGCCAAAGAAAAGACGTTTGCTATCGCGGCGCCGATCGCTAGCGAATACGCCATATGCGCGTTGCCGTTTACCTGAAGCAGCACAAAAGCCGGAATAAGGTGCAAATCAGCCACTAGCGAGCTAGCAAAAAGCTCTGCAGCAAAGACGTTTTTGACGCCGATTTTTAGCAGCGTCGAGATCACGTTTACACTCGCCGCTACAAATAGCGCAATCTCGTTTTTATCGTATAAAAACCCCGCCGTCGTCGTCAGGCTCATAAGCGCGAAAAATATATAAACAACCTTGCCCCAGTTCATCGCATCTCCTTATATAGTGCCTTTTTCAAACATCGCGCGTTGCTTGTCTTTTTCTCTTTGTACGCGCGCCTTTTCCGCTTCCATAGCGCGGTATTTCTCCACGCTAAATTTAAACCACAAAAGCATAGGCGCAGCGACGAATATCGAGCTAAGCGTACCGATGACTATGCCCACTATCAGCGCCAAAGAAAATCCGTGTATCATATCTCCGCCGAACAAAAATAGCACGACGACCGTAATGAGTGTTGTGCCTGAGGTGAGTATCGTTCTAGTTAGCGTCGCAGAGACTGATTCGTTTATTATCGTATCAAGATGCGTACTCTTGCTGCTTTTGATATTTTCTCTGATACGGTCAAAGACGATGATCGTATCATTTAGCGAGTAGCCCACGACCGTAAGGATCGCCGCGAGAGTGTCTAAATTTACGTCGATAGCAAAAAGACTGATAGCTCCCATCGTAATCACGACGTCGTGAATCTCCGAAGCCACCGCCGCCATCGCAAATCTCCACTCAAATCTAAACGCGATGTAGATCAAAATACCAACAAGCGAGATTGCAAGCGCCATCACGCCTTTTTCGCGTAGCTCATCGCCGACTTTAGGCCCAACCACGTCAGTACGGCGGATCTCAAATTTGCCCGTATCTTTTAAAAGCTCGGCTACGCTAGCTCCGACGTCGCTACCCAAATTTGAGCTTGCTCCCGAAAATCTAATCGTAACTTCCTCCGCCGAACCAAATTCCGTAACGCTGGCGTTTTTATAGGCTTCGTCTTTTGCTAAAGCCGCGCGAATTTTATCTAGCGAGACTGCGCTATCGTATTTCACCTGGATGAGCGTACCGCCGGAAAAGTCGATGCCGTAGTTAAAGCCTTTCGTCGCCATCAAAAAAAGCGAACCGAAAAACAGCACGGCAGAGACGGCGAGCGCGATGTAGCGCTTGCTCATAAAATCATAAACATGTGCCTTTGAGAAAAATTGCATTTATACCCTTTTATAACCAAACCAAAACCGCGTGTTACCGCTTTTTTCTATTTTATTTATAATCGTATCAAACATACCGTGAGTACCCAAGATCGCCGTTATCATCGAAGCGATGATACCTATACCCATAGTTACGGCAAAGCCCTTGACCGGTCCAGTACCGTAGGCGTAAAGCACGACCGAGGTAATAAGTGTAGTCAAATTTGCGTCTATGATCGCGCTCATCGCGTTTTCATAGCCCTTTTTCACGCTCGTTGCGATACCAGCTCCGTCGCGCAGTAGCTCTCTGATACGCTCGTTTATAATGACGTTAGCATCGACCGCCATACCGATAGTTAGCACTATACCGGCCATTCCAGGTAGCGTTAGAGCGGCACCGAACATCGCCATCACAGCGACCAATATTAAGATATTTGCGACAAGCGCGATATTTGCCAAAATGCCGCTAAAACCGTAATAAGCTATCATAAATAGCACCACCAAAACCGAAGCCGAGGCTAGCGCGATCATAGATTGTCTTATGCTATCGGCACCAAGACTCGGTCCTACGCTTCGTTTTTCTAGCATTTTTACCGGAGCCAAAAGAGCGCCGCTTCTAAGTGCGATAGCTACGTCATGAGCCTCCTCTACGCTAAACCCGCCGCTTATCTGACCGCTTCCGCCGCCGATTCGCTCGTTTATCGAAGGAGCCGAGTACACCTTGCCGTCAAGCACGATAGCTAGTCGCTTGCCTACGTTTGCACCGGTAAAATCGCCAAATATCCTAGCTCCCTCGGCGTTTAAAGTAAAGCTGATGATAGGTGCGTTCGTGCGCTGATCAAAGGCGACTCTAGCGTCCGTTAGCATCGCGCCATCAAGGACGGGGATGTTTTTTACTACGTATTTTATCTGCGCATTTTTGACGTCCGGATAGATGATGTCGCCGTAGCTCTCAGCCTCAGCCTCGCTCATAGAGTTTGCCTGCGACTGGCGCTTTTCATCGACGGCCATTAGCTGGAGGTGCGCGGCTTTTGCGATGAGATCGCGAGCGCGCTGCTCATCAGCTGCCGTTTTGATGCCAGGAAGCTCGACTAGGATATTATCCTTGCCCTGCCTTGCAACAGTAGGCTCTGCTAGACCGAACTGATCGAGGCGGTTTCTGATCGTTTCGACCGCTTGGTTTATCGCATATTCGATCGTTTCGGCCTTCTCGGCGTCGGTTAGACCGACTGAGTATTTTAGACCCTCTTTTTGTACGTTAAGACCCTTGATGTCTTTTAGCATGCCGTCGATCTTAGCGGCTTCGTCCGCATCAAGCAGCTCAAAGTCTACCTTGTCTTCGCGGATCTTAAAGCTATCGATCAAAACATCCTCTTTTTTCGCAAAATAGTTCACGCTAGCGGCTATCGACTTAATCTTTGAGTGTATGGCTTCCTCGGTCTCGACGCCAAGGAGCATATGAAGTCCACCCTGTAAATCAAGACCTAGACTGATTTTAGAGCCGCCTAGCTTGTCCGTAAACGACGGCGCGGAAAAGATAATGCCGAAAATCAAAGCCAAAGCAAAGATGATCAGCCTATACGTTATTTTGCCGTTACGCATTTGCTTTCGTCTCTGTTTTTTCTATTTTTCTCGCGACGAATTCGCGTGAAACGCGCACGATTACGTCGTCGTTAAGCTTAACTCTGATAAAATCCTCTTCCGGTTTTATCACCTCGCAGATTAGTCCGCCGCTAGTTATGATCTTGTCGCCCTTTTCGAGTGCGGCTAGCATCGCGGTATGAGCTTTTTGCTGTTTTTGCTGTGGTCTGATAACCAAAAAATAAAATATCGCGAAAAGCACGACTAGAGGCAGTAATGAAGCTACGAAATTTCCTTCTTGCATGGGGTTCCTTGATAAAAAAAATTTTAAGCCCCTATTTTAGCACTAAAATTATAATAAAAGCCTTTGTCGGCGCGATTTTAATCTCAAATTTTATACTGGCCGATGTTTTAGGCGGCGAAATTTTAAATTTTATCTCGCCTTTTTTTGCGATCGCAGGCTTTTATTTTCTGCTTAAATTTGACCGCCGCGGCTTTTTTTGGACGGGATTTTTTATCGGGATTTTGTGGTTTTACTGGATCAGCTTTAGCCTCGTTTATTACGAGCTTAGCTACCTCATCCCGCTTGAGATTTTAGCCATCGGGATCATCTACGGCGCGCTTTTTTTGATAGCGGGTATCCCGGCTCAAATTTGGCTAAAGGCTTTGCTGCTTATTTTAGTTTCAAACATCCATCCTTTCGGCTTTAATTGGCTAAATTTAGAAGCCGTTTTCGTGCCGGGCATTTTTGCGCCAAATTTACTTGCGCTTGCGTTTATTTTTGCTGCGATTTTGTGCCTGTTTTACGTCAAAAACCGCCTCAAATTTATCGCTTTTGCCGCGCTTTTAGCCTGCGCGGTGCAGTACGATACGCCAAATTTTAAAACTCTGCCTTTTGAAGTAAAACTGGCAAACACCGAAGTCGCGCAAGAGCTAAAGTGGGCCAAGCAGCTAAAAAACGAGTTTATAAATCAAAATTTAGCCATCATAGACGAGGCGATAGGCGCCGGTTTTAGAGCGGTTATTTTGCCTGAGAGCGCCTTTCCCGTTTATATGACGCACGAGAGAAATTTGACCTCCGAACTACTCGAAAAATCGCAAAAGATCGCTATCGTCGCCGGCGCGCTAGCTCGCCAAAACGGCACGAACTACAACTCGGCGTTTTTCTTTGACCAAGGTAAGGTGCGGCGGATGGATAAATTTATCCTCGTGCCTTTTGGCGAAGAGATCCCGCTACCGGAGTTTGCGCGAGATTTGATAAATAAAATATTTTTCGGCGGCGCGAAGGATTTTGAAACGGCAAGCGCTCCTAGCGACTACGAGATAGAGGGCCTTAAAATCAGAAACGCGATCTGTTACGAAGCGACTAGGGACGAGCTATTTGAGGGGGAATTTGACGTCATGATCGCAGTGACGAATAACGGCTGGTTCGTGCCCAGCACGGAGCCAAATTTACAGCGCATTTTACTCAGGTACTATGCGACGAAATACGGCAAAGCCATCTATCATAGCGTAAACGGTTCGCCGTCTGAGATAATAACGCCAAAACAAGGCTTGCTCGATAAATTTTTCAGATAAATTTGCCAAATTTAGGCGTTTTTACGCTTGCGAAATAGCAACCGAATTTGCAATGATACGTAAAATATACAAGCTGCAACAAAAACTACAAACATAAAATCAATACACATCTGCCAAAATAGCTCGCTGGGAGACCTCAACACCCATTCGTATTCAGGCGAATTTCTTGGCTTACGATATCCGATATGATAACCCGTAAAATCCCTATTTATCAAAAAACCGGCCCACAAAATGCCGCAAAATGAAAGAAAAAATCCCACTACCGGATTTTCTTTTCTTGCTTGTTTCATCACGCGAGCTCTATGTTTTTTACTGCCGCACAGCAAGCAAGCCGCGACGAAACCGACAAGCGTAACGACCTTGATAATCCCCATATAAGCGATATAAAATGCTGCCTTTTGAGTAAAATCGGTATGAGTAAAGGCTCTCTCTACGGCCGGGTAAATTTTAAGCATAGCTTCCACGAAATCTCTTGCCAAAGAGGAGCGCGCCAGCACGTCAAAAGGCAATAAAAAAATGCTTAGCGCGCAAAGAAAATAAAAAGCGCAAAGCCCGAGCAAAACGAGTCCGAGCGTCTTGTTTTTGACGTTTTGGTTTGCTTCTGTTTGCATTTTAACTCTCTTTAAATTTTGCCAAGCGGTTTTTGAAGTAAAATTTAAGATATAAAGCTGGGTAAAATCCCATACGAAGCCTTAAATTTGAGGCTAAATTTAAGCCCGCGTTAAATTTAGCGGGCTTGAGGATTTATTTAACCAAAGCCTTGAAGGTATCAACCGCGTCAAGTTTTTCCCACGGATATTTGGCGTTTCCGACTTGACCTTTGGCTGCTACTTTAGCGTATAAAAACGTATCTTTGCCGGGTTTATCAAGGCCAAATTTATTTGTTATCCAGCGCGGAGTGAGGGCGAAATTTTCGCTAACGAAATTTGACAGCATATCGTCGTTTACGCCGGCGATCTGCGTACCCATCGTATCGACGCTCACAGATGTTGGCTTTGCCATACCGATAGCGTAGCTTAGCTGGACGATGCATTTTTTAGCAAGGCCTGCCGCGACGATGTTTTTAGCTATCCAGCGCGCCGCGTAAAGACCGCTGCGATCGACTTTAGTGTAGTCCTTGCTGCTTTGCGCGCCGCCGCCTATCGGGCTATATCCGCCAAAACTATCTACGATGAGCTTGCGACCCGTTAGTCCGCTGTCGTGAAGCGAGCTGTGATTTACGTAGCGGCCGGTCGGGTTGATGTAGATTAGCGTTTTACTTTTATCGTAAAGGCCCTTTGGCAAGCCCGCATCGTCGATGAGAGTTTGCACTAGGGCGCGCAGCTCCTCTATCTTCATCGTCTCGACGCAAGGGGCCGAAACAACGATAGTGTGGATGCTTTGAGGTTTGCAGTTTTCAAAGTTATCTTTCGTGCCGTAGTCTACGGTAACCTGAGTTTTGATATCGACGCCCAGTTTATCGGGATTGGCTTTGGCAAATTTATAAACCTTATCGCAAAGCATTCTGGCGTAGGTTATGGCTGCAGGCATATATTCGTTCGCTTCGCAGCTAGCAAAGCCAAACATTATGCCTTGATCCCCTGCGCCTATCTCGCCGCCTTCTTGATCGACGCCTTGATTTATATCCGAGCTTTGCTGATTTACGCAGACTTTTATCTCGATGTCGTCTGGGTGCAGGCACTGCTCTTTAGTAAATTTAGACTTGCCGTCGTAGCCGATTTTGGCTAGTGCGTTTTTAACGATACCTTCGTAGTCTTTGAAGCTTAACTTAACCTTTGAGTTTATCTCACCGCCTATTATAATGTTTTTACCCGCGACGAAAACTTCGCTAGCGACGCGGCCGTTTGGATCTTGCATCAAGATCGTATCGACGATACTGTCGGCAATGATGTCGGCGCATTTATCCGGGTGACCCGGGCTCACAACCTCTGAAGTAAATAAATACATGCTTTTCCTTTATGAAAATTAATCTCGCAATTGTAACATTTCATAATAAAATTCAAATTAATCTCGCTCAAAGCTTGTAAATTCCGCGTAAATTCGGCTATAATCCTAAACTAATATTAAATTTTAAGGCAAGGACACTAGAATGTTTAGCAAACTGGCAAAAAGGTTCGCCGACGGAAATTTGATCGTTCAAATTTTAATCGGCATAGCTCTAGGCGCCGTTATCGGCTTTTGGACGCATAGTCAATCGGCTGATTTTAACAAGCTCATAGCAGACGGCATAACCGATACGGCGCAGCTAGCCGCGGCTAAAAAGGGGCTAACGGACACGGCAAATTCGGTAGCAAATTCTATCGCCGTTTTGGGCGATCTCTTCGTCGGTGCGCTTAAAGCTATCGCGCCTATCCTAGTTTTCGTACTAGTGGCGGCCTCTATCATCGTAAAAGAATTCGGCCACGCCAAAGGCATGCAAAAAGTAGTCGGGCTATATCTAGTAGGTACGTTTTTAGCCGCCGTAGTTGCCGTAGTCGCTAGTTTTCTTTTTCCTACGGAGCTTGTGCTAAAAGGCGTACAAAGCGCCGATATGAGCGCGCCTCAGGGCATCGTAGAGGTGCTAAAAGACCTTATCTTTAAGATGGTTCAAAACCCTATCACCGCGCTTTCTAGCGGCAACTACATCGGCATCATTACCTGGGCCGTGGGCGGCGGTATCGCGATGAGATTTTGCACCGCCGAGACTAAAAAAGTCTTCCAAGACGTTAGCGACGGCGTGACTAAAATCGTTAGATTTATCATCCGTCTCGCGCCGTTTGGTATCTTTGGTCTAGTTACTATTAGCATCCATAGTACCGGCTTTGACGCGCTTGCGGGCTACCTAAAGCTAATCCTCGTCCTAGTAGGCTCCATGGCTTTCGTTTCTTTCGTCGTTTATCCTGCGATAGTGTTTGTAGTTACCAAGAAAAACCCGTATCCGCTTGTTATGACTTGCGTGAGAGAGAGTGCGGTTACGGCGTTTTTCACCCGTAGCTCGGCGGCAAACATCCCCGTAAATATGGCGCTTTGCAAAAAGCTAGGACTAAAAGAGGAGCTCTACTCGATCTCGATCCCGCTGGGAGCTACTATAAACATGGGCGGTGCAGCCGTAACTATCGGTATCTTGGCGCTTGCGGCGGTAAACTCGATCCCGTCTATCACGGTTGATTTTGGCGACGCGCTACTACTTTGCTTTATCTCGGCTCTGGGCGCTTGCGGAGCCTCAGGTGTCGCTGGCGGTTCGCTACTACTCGTGCCGCTTGCTTGCGCGCTATTTGGTATCGGTAACGACATCGCGATGCAAGTTGTCGGCGTAGGATTTATCATCGGTGTGATACAAGACTCGGTAGAAACAGCCGTAAATAGCGCCTCAGACGTACTTTTCACCGCCGTAGCCTCAGAAACCGTAGAGTAAATTTAAGGTCGCAAAATGAACGTTTGGGACTTGACCCCGCTTTTTAAAAACGAAAAAGAGCTGGAGATTTCGGCTCTTTCGTTACAAAGCGAGTGCGAAAAATTTGAAGCTAAATACTCGGATAAATTTTTAAATTTAAGCGACGAGGAGTTTTTAAACGCGCTTAACGAATATGAAAATTTACTAGAAAACATCGCTCGCGTGCAAATTTACGTAAGCCTAGTTTTTTCAAAAGACACCTCAAAGGGCGCGTTTTACGCCAAATTTGACGAGCTTAGCTCAAAAGCGCAAAATCATCTGCTCTTTTTCGAGCTTAAATTTAACGAATTTGACGAAGCCAGGCAAAACAAAATCATCGCCAAAAGCGCGAAACTTGGCTACTATCTAGCCAATATCGCAAAAGAAAAAGCCCACCAGCTAAGCCTAAAAGAGGAGCAAATTTTACTCCGTACGGCAAACACGGGTGCGGAGGGTTTTTCGCGGCTTTTTGACGAGACGCTAAGCGCGCTTAAGTTTAAATTTAAAGGCAAAATGTTAGGCGAAGAGGAGATTTTGTCAAAACTTCACAGCCCGGATCGAGCCGAGCGAAAAGCAGCCGCAAAGAGCCTATCAGACGGTCTAGCGCCGCAGCAGCATCTGCTTAGCTACATCTATAATATGATAAAAACTAGCCTAAAAACTAGCTGCGAGCTGCGAAAATTTGATCTACCAGAAAGTCCGCGACATTTTTCAAACCAAACGACCAAAGCCAGCGTGGATGCGCTCATAAAGGCTGCCGAGACGAGCTTTGATCTGCCGATTAAATTTTACGAAAAAAAGCGCAAAATTTTAGGGCTTAAAAAGCTCTACGACTACGATAGATACGCGCCGCTTGAGCAGAGCAAGAGCGTTTATAAATTTGAAGAGTGCAAAAAAATCGTACTTGAGACCTTTACCAAATTTAGCCCGAAATTCGGCGATATAGCCGCTCGCGCGTTTAAAGAGGGCTGGATCGACGTCTATCCTGCAAAAAATAAACGAGGCGGCGCCTTTTCGCAATCAGGCGTCGCAAAAGCCCATCCTTACGTGCTTTTAAATCACACCGACGAGAGGCGGGATCTTTTTACCCTAGCGCACGAGCTAGGTCACGCCGCGCATCAAAATCTAGCCTATGAAAGCGTAGGATTTCTAAACGCCGACACGCCGCTAACTACGGCGGAGACGGCATCGGTGTTTTGCGAGATGCTAGTTTTCGATCACGTCAAAAACACGATAAAAGGCAAAGAAAAAACCGCCCTACTCGCGGGCAAGATCGAGGATATCTTCGCCACGCTTTATCGCCAGATAAACTTCACGACCTTTGAGCGCCGAGTTCACGCGCACGAGGGCGAGATCAGCGCCGAGGAGCTAAACAAAATTTGGCTCGAAGAAAGCGCCAAAATGTTCGGACGAAGCGTCACGCTAAACGACTACTATAAAATTTGGTGGAGTTACATACCGCACTTCATCCACACGCCGTTTTACTGCTACGCCTACTCGTACGCACAGCTTTTGGTGCTGGCGATTTTCGGGCTTTATAAAAGCGGCAAATGCGAAAATTTCGTCCAAATTTACACCGAGTTTTTAAGCGCGGGCGGCTCGCGCTCGCCAAAAGAGCTGGTCGGGATGTTTGGCTTTGATATCGAGGACGCGGCGTTTTGGCAAATCGGCATAAATGAGGTTAGAAAGCTAGTTGAGGAGTTTTGTCAGGAAGCGTAGCGGGCACAAATTTGACGCGCTTTGGAGAGCAAATTTAAAAGCACGACCAAATTTGACGAGCCGAACCGAGTCAGGGACAGCAATAAATTTGAAGCCAAATTCGGCACGACTGCGGACAGTAAATTTGAGAAAAGGCACAAAAAGGAGGTAAAATGCTTGATGAGATTTTAGACGACGAGAGATTTGCGGCGATGATGAAGGAGCACGTTTTTGAGTGCGTGGAGTATCTGCTAAAAAACGACCGCTCCTTTTCGGCGATGGCCAACCTTGATCTGGTCAAATTTAACCCCGAGCTGCCGGAGTACATTAAGAGCACTTTTACGGCGCCCGTTATCGTCTTTACGCTTGCCGGCTACACTTTTAGCAGCGCCAAGCTAACTCCAGACGAGCTGAGCTTCGAGGCGGGTTTTGGTAAGGAAAATTTCGCCAGCATCGTTAGCTTTCCGCTTGGAGCTATCGTGCAAATTTTGGTGGAAAACAGCCCGATTTTGGTAAATTTTTCTATTTACAAATCTCAAAAAAATCAGCTTGAAAAGTCGATGTCGGCGTTAATGTCAAACCCAAACAATAAAGATCTATTTAAAAAGTGAGCAAACTTTTATCCACCGTTTTGCTCACGCTATTTTTATAGATTTATTTTATGCGCATTTCCTTGATTTGAGCCGTGCGATATTGGTTTTGCAGGAGCAGACGGCTTTATAGCGCTTATTGCGCTTTACGTTTGATTTTTGTCAGATACAGGCTTTATCTTAAATTTACTAAATTTGCTTAAGCAAAATATTATCCTATTTGCAACGGTTTTACCAACAGCAACCCTTTTATTTCTTAATATAAAAAATTGATTTATAATTTTTAAATTAAATTCCAATCTTTTAATCAAACTATAAACAAATATTTATTATCATTTCGCATTTAAGAGCAAATGAATATCAAAACTATCGTTAATAAGGACAGAAATGAACCATCTTAAATTCTCTCTTGCCGCTTTGCTTATTTTGTCGAATTTAAATGCAAAAGAGGCTGAAGTCGAGCTAAAAGAAGTAACAGTTAGCGGCGAAGCAAGCGCTGAGAACGATCCGCTACAAAAAAAAGTCGGCCAAAGCGTAAAAAGCGCCAAAGAACTAACCAAAACGCAGGTTTCTGATAACAAAGACCTAGTGCGATACGAAACGGGCGTAACGACCGTAGAGGCTGGGCGTTTCGGCCAGAGCGGCTACGCGATAAGAGGCGTGGAAGAAAACCGAGTAGCTATCACGGTAGACGGCCTGCATCAAGCCCAAACGCTAAGCTCGCAAGGCTTTAAGGAGCTATTTGAAGGATACGGAAACTTTAACAACACCCGCAACGGCGTAGAGTTTGAAACGCTAAAACAAGCCACTATTTCAAAAGGCGCAGACTCCGTTCGTACGGGCTCTGGCTCTCTAGGCGGCTCCGTGATGTTTGAAACAAAAGACGCAAGGGATCTTTTGCTAGATAAGGACTACTTCTACGGCTACAAAGGCGGCTACAATACCGCCGATAATCAAACCATGCACTCGCATACCTTAGCCGGTAGGTTTAAGTGGTTTGATATCCTAGCCGTACAAACTAAGCGCAGACACCACGAGACGGAAAACTACGGTTACAAGGGTTATGACGATAGCGTGCTAGGTAGAACCAGAGAAAAGGCCGACCCGTACTATATCAAAAAAACGAGTAGCCTCATCAAGCTAGGTTTCCAGCCTCACGAGGAGCATAGATTTACCTTTATGTCAGATACCTACAAAAACCGATCTCAAGGCAAAGACCTATCATACACGCTTACGCTTTCTAGCAACAGGGACGAGATCATAGATACCGGTCTAAGATACAACGACGATATGATGGATAGGAAAAATCGCGCTTTTGCCTATGAAAATTTTAGCGAAACTCCGTTGTGGGATACGATGAAATTTACATACTCCAACCAAAAAATCAAATCCCGCGCCAGAACCGAGGAACACTGCCAAGCAGGAGAAAACTGCGCTGAAATTTCAAATCCTATCGGACTTCAGGTTAAAAACAACAAAGTAGTCGATAAGTACGGCGGCGAAGTAACCTTGCAAAGAACCCAAGAAGTAGATCCGCAGTACGGCGGTCTAACGTGGGTGAACAGAGTCGTAGATAGCCAAGGAAACGTCCATGATCAGAAAAATTTTAGCATCAGTCAAAACGTTAGCAATACATGGCTGGACTGCTCGATATTTGACTGTTCACAGCCAAATATCGATGTGCTAAAATACGACTACGCCACCGAGCAATACATAAAATCAACCGTCCCGCTAGATAAAAGCTACACCGACGCAAGCACGGGCAAGACCTTTAAACAAAGCTCCGAGAGCGGATATCTCATCACTCCATACGGCAAAGGCTACATAAGCCGCGACTGGAAAGAGCGAGATCTAGACACAAACACCAAACAGTTTAACCTAGACTTTAACAAATACGCCAAAACGGGCAACGTAGAGCACGATATCGCATACGGACTAAGCTTTGCTAAAACCGAAAAATCCATGACAAACAAGCAAGGCTACGACACTACAAACAATCAGTGGTGGGCGCCTAAGACTCTAGGTACGGATTTTACCGGTACGCCGTATACGTGCGAAAACGCACCGCTAACGCTACTTTACGCGCTTTGCCCTAGAACCGAGCCTCTCACGTCTTTTCTCATCCCCGTTAAAACAAAAGAAGGCGCGCTATACCTCAACGACGATATGCGAGTAAACGACTGGTTGGGGATAAATTTGGGCTACCGCTACGACAAGATAAAATATAAACCAAACTACGTCCCAGGCTCTACGCCTAAAATCCCGGACGATATGGTGCTAGGTCTTTTCGTACCGTATAATCCTAGCCCAGAGCCAAAATGGTGGGACTACGCAGATAGAGACGAGTGGAAAATAGCCCACGACGCATGGAAACAAGAAGCACCTAATAACGCGCTGGCAAATATAAAATACATCGCTCAAAATAAAAAATTTACCAACAGCTCTTATGCCATCGGAGCCGATATCGATCCGCTGGATTACTTTAGGATACAGCTAAAATACTCCAAAGGCTTTAGAGCGCCCACTTCGGACGAGCTATATTTGGCGTTTAAGCATCCTGATTTTACCGTCCAGCCAAATCCGGATCTAAAACCTGAAATAGCTAAGACAAAAGAGCTTGCATTGACGCTGCATGAGGATAAAAGCTTTATAACAACTAGCTTTTTTGAGACCAAATACGATAACTTTATCGACCTAATATCTCTAGGCACCAAAAGCTACGCCACGGGCGGCGGCGGCAACACCATACCTTTTGCGCTATACGGCAACGTAAACCGCAGCAAAGCAACCGTACGCGGCTTTGAGATAAACTCTATGCTGCATTTTGGTCAAATTTCAGACTCGCTAAAGGGCTTTCACGCTAGCTACAAGCTAACGATGCAAAAAGGCAGGGTACAAACCGATAACGACGGCAAAGTACCGATGAACGCTATACAGCCGACCACTGCGATCTATGGTCTAGGCTACGCAAGCCCGGCGGATAAATTCGGCGCCGATATCTATGTAACTAACGTCGCATCTAAAAAAGCAAAAGACACCTATAATATGTTCTGGCGCCTAGACACCGACCCGTATGGCAATCCGTATAATACAAACAGCCACTCTAAATGGCGAAGCAATGCCTACACCCTAGTAGATGTCGTAACTTACGTGCGCCCGATTAAAAATTTGACGTTTAGACTGGGCGTTTACAACCTAACCAACGAAAAATACATCACTTGGGACGCTGCACGCTCCATCAGGCCGTTTGGCACCATGAACATGATCGATAGAACCACTGGTTTAGGTATAAATCGCTTCTACTCTGCGGGCAGAAATTTCAGACTAAACTGGGAATTTACGTTCTAAACCGCATTTTATTCAGACGGGCTCTTGCCCGTCTTTTTCTTTTCACGCTTACTTAATTTTTTAATTTTAAATTTGACTGTAAATTTGGAAGTTATAAAATCGCCAAACCAAGATCATCTCCAGGTTCGGCAAGGATATTTTGCGCCAAATTTTCGCAAGAGTATTTAAATTTACGCGCCGAAAAAGGCTAAATTTAATCAAAATTTGGCGCGTACGCTAAAGCGGATTAAAAATTAAAGCTCGTCTTGATCTTTAGAAATTTTTGCAGCGCTTCCTCGTTTTCTTTTAACGCAGCGGCATAAACCGAGCGAGTGAGCTTAAATTTAGAGATGTTTATCTCAAACAGCCTGCCGTTTTTTAGCTCGTTTTCGATCAAAAATCTCGGTAAAAACGCCACGTACGTATCGGCATGGTTTGACGCGAGCGCGCGACAGACCATTATCGAACCGTCTAGCGAATACGCCACGTCAAGCGCATGCGCGTCCACGCCGTGCTTATGCAAAATATCATCGAGATAAGTTCGCGTCCTATCTTTGATAAATTTAAACTTAATAAGCTCTTCAGGCTTCACGCTTTCGGCGATTTTTTTATTAGAAACTAAAATCAGCTCGTAGTCAAATAGCTTTTTAACGAGCAAGCTGCTATCAAGCGACTGCTCCAGGATGATGGCGATGTCGCTGCGGCGGTCTTTTAGGTAGTTTATGAGCTCGTTTTGCTCTTTTATCCTGATATCTAGCTCGCTACCTACGCTTTGCGAGATTTTATCCAGCAGTATCGAGATGACCGCCTCGGCGATGAGCTGGGTGGTTGCGATTACTAGCGGTACTTTATCGGTTTTTATGTGCGCCAGCTCGTCTTTAAAGCGAAACATAGCGCTTTCAAACTGAGTACAGAGTTTATAAAATTTCTCGCCCTCGTGAGTTAGGACGATGCCGTTTTTCTTACGCATTATTAGCGTTGTTTGCAGCATCTCCTCGAGCTTTTTCATCTGCAAAGTAACTGCGGGCTGCGAGATACCTAGAGCCCTTGAGGCTTTTGAGAAGCTTCTTTCTTTCACTATCTCCATAAAGGTATAAAATTTACTAAAATCATTGATCATGTCGGACTCCTTATTATTATATCAGCTTATAAAATCATATTTTTAATATTGTATTGATTTATATCTGAAAACGCTCTTAATCAGACCCAAATTTAAATCAGCGGCGATTTTTAAGCTTATTTTGTTAGAATTTAATCATTTTAATAAATAAAGCAGGAATTTTAATGCCCGATTTACTAGACGAACTGAACGAAAGCCAGCGCGAGGCAGCCTCGCACACCGACGGAGCGATGCTGATTTTAGCCGGGGCCGGTAGCGGAAAAACCAAAACCATCACCACTCGCCTAGCTTATCTCATAAGCGAGCTAGGCATCCCGCCGTCAAATACCCTAACGCTAACCTTCACCAACAAAGCCGCAAGCGAAATGCGAACCCGCGCGCTAAAAATGCTGGGCGACGCAGGTAAAAATTTCACTCCGCTGCTTTGCACTTTTCACAAATTCGGGCTTTTGTTTTTGAAATTTTATATCGACCGACTAAAGCGCAAAAACAACTTCGTCATCATCGATACCGACGATAAAAAACGCATTTTAAAAGGCTTTGAGGGCAACATCCCGACCTCGGTGCTAGCTAGCGAGATCTCAAATCTTAAAAACTCGCTTCTAAGCGTAGAAGAGGTGTTAAATCATGGTGGCATGTTTGCAAACGGACACAATTTCAAAGACGGCTACCACGCAAAGCTGGCAAATATCTACAAACTCTACGAGGAGTATCTGGCAGCCAATAATCTCGTGGATTTTGATGACCTGCTCTGCCTTAGCTATAAAATTTTAGACGAGGACGAAGCACTAGCTCGCGAAATCTCGCAGCGATACTCCTACGTGATGGTGGACGAGTATCAAGACACCAACGACTTGCAGTACAAGCTCCTGCGCAAGCTCTGTCTAACGCACGAAAATATCGCGGTCGTGGGCGACGACGACCAGAGTATCTACGGCTGGCGCGGCGCAAGAATCGAAAATATATTAAATTTTAAAGATCAGTTTAAAGACGCCAAAGTCATAAGACTAGAGCAAAACTACCGCTCGACGAGTCAAATTTTACGCGCGGCAAACGAGCTCATCGATCACAATAGAAACCGCCTCGGCAAAGAACTAAAAAGCACCAAAGAAGGCGGCGAGGACGTGGCGCTAATGGAATCAGACGACGAAACGATGGAGAGCCTAAAGGTAGCCAAACGTATCAAAAAGCTGCTTGATAGCGGCGCGCAGGCTAGCGATATCGCGATTTTATACCGTATAAACGCCCTTTCCCGCTCGCTCGAAGAAGGCCTAACCAAGGAAAAAATCCCGTATAAGATGGTCGGCGGAGTTAAATTCTACGAGCGCGCCGAGGTCAAAGACGTCATCAGCTACCTAAGGCTAGTCGCAAACGAAAACGACGACTTCTCGCTAAAGCGCGTCATCAACCGCCCAAAGCGCGGCCTAGGTAAAGTAAGCCTCGCAAAGATCGAAAAAATCGCCTTCGAGCATAAGCTTTCGCTATTTGAAGCGATATCTAGCCTGGACGAAAACGACAAAGATCTAAGCAAAAAAATCGTCTCGAGCCTCGGCGAATTTGCGTCAAATTTAAGAGAGCTAAAAGAGTGCGACTCGCCGTACGAGCTAGTGGATAAACTAGAAGCGAAATTCGGCATCAAAAAATACTACGAGAGCTTGCCCGACGGCGCCGAGCGCGTGGCAAACATCGACGAGTTTTACGCTACGATCAAAGATCAAATCAAGCAAAATCCAAGCTTTTCTATCGAGGAGTTTTTAAACGAGATCGCGCTACAAAGCGAGCAGGATAATATCGGCGGCGAGGCGATCTCGATCATGAGTATCCACGCTAGCAAGGGGCTTGAGTTCGAGCACCTTTTCGTGATCGGGCTTGAGGAGGGGTTCTTCCCACTGCTGGGCGACGGCAGCGACATTGAGGAGGAGCGACGCCTAGCCTACGTCGCCATCACCCGCGCCAAAAAAACCCTGACGCTAAGCTTTGTAAATTCGCGCTTTTACAAAGGCCAGCGAACGAGGCTGGAAAAGAGCAGATTTTTAAGCGAAGCAGGCGTTTGTAGCGGTAGCCTCATCATCCAGACGCAAACGCAGACCGCCGGCGAATACAAAAAAGGCGACCTCGTCAAGCATAAAATTTTCGGTATCGGGCGCGTGACGGCGGTGACGAAGATCAAAAAAGAGCTAAAACTAACGATAAATTTCGGCGGAATCAGCCGCGAGATAATGTCTAGCTTCGTCGAAAAAGCGGTGTAAAAATGGGCAAATTTGAGGCTAGTCGCGCCAAATTCGGCGTTAAATTTGATCAAATTTATGCGCTCAAATTTGAGGCTCGAGGCTCAAATTTGAAAAATGCCGTAAATTTAATACAGCCTCCAAAGGGCAAATTTAAATGAACGCACTTTTCGTCGCAAACAAGCCAGCAGGCATCAGCTCAAATCATTTTTTAAGCAGGCTAAAGCGCAAATACGGCGTCAAAAAAGCTGGCTTTTCGGGCACGCTTGATCCCTTTGCTAGCGGCTGCCTGATTGTGGCTCTAGGCAATCACACGCGGCTTTTTAACTACATAGATAAAACGCCCAAAATCTATGAAGCAACCATGTGGCTGGGTGCGACGAGCGCTAGCCTAGACAACGAAAATATCGGGGAAATCCGGCTTTGCCCGCCGTTAAATTTAGCGGACGTAAAAGTGGCGCTAGGCGAGCTAAAAGGCGAGATCGCCTACGTGCCGCCCAAATTTAGCGCCAAACACGTGGACGGCAAGCGCGCCTATGAGCTAGCAAGAGCGGGCGAAGGGTTTGAGCTAAAAAGTCAAACGATGAGCGTTTTTGACGTAAATTTGACTGCGTATATGCATCCGTTTTTGAGCTTTCGCATTAGCGTTAGCGAGGGCTCGTACGTGCGCTCTTACGCTCAAATTTTAGCCGGCAAGCTTGGCGTAAAAGCAACTCTAAGCGCATTAAAGCGCGTAAGCGAAGGCAAATTTGTTTACGAAAACGAGCGGTTTTTAAATCCGCTTGATTTTATCTCATTGCCGCGAAACGAATATATAGGCGACCCCGCAGACGTGATGCTGGGCAAAAAACTGGACACCGCAAAGCTAAAATTTAGCGCCGAGGGGCTATATTTAATAAACTTTGATGAATTTTTTAGTATCATTGAAATCAAAGACGAAACCGTAACATATAAACTAAATAAGGTCGAAAAATGCTAATACTCGCAAGAAAAGAAGACGAAAGCATAATGCTAGGAAACGATATCAAAATCACGGTTGTAGGCATCTCAAAAGGCGGCGTTAAAATCGGCATCGACGCGCCTAAAAATATGATGATCCTGCGCTCGGAGCTAGTAGAAGACGTAGCGGCAGAAAACAAACAAGCCCTAAACGGCGCGGGCGAAGCGAGCCTAAAAGAGTTGAGCGATAAAATCGTAAAATAATGAAAAGCTACGCGAAAATCAACTCCTTTTTAAAGATCGTCGGCACTCGCGGCAACTACCACGAGATCGTCTCTCGCTTTGTTTTGCGGCGCGAGATGTATGACGAAATTTTCTTTGAAAAAGCGGACGGCTTTGCGCTTGAGTGCGATAACGAAAATATCGAAAATAATATCGTTTTAAAGGCTAAATTTGAGCTAGAAAAAGCAGGCTTTAAAAACGAGCTGGACGAGTTTTTCGCCTCGCATAAAATCGTGATAAAAAAGCAAATACCGCTAGGCGCGGGCCTTGGCGGAGGCAGCTCAAATGCAGCTACGTTTTTAAAGATGGCGAACGAGGAGTTAAATTTAAAACTAACTCGCGAAAATTTGATGAAAATAGGCGCGAATATCGGAGCGGACGTGGCGTTTTTTGCTAGCGGATTTGAGGCGGCAAACGTCGGCGGTATCGGCGAGATAATAAGCGAGTTTAACGACGAAGTGCCAGAGGTAGAAATTTTAACTCCCGACGTCTTTTGCTCGACGCCTGCGGTTTACGGCGAATTTAGGGCAAATTTTATGGATAGTATCGACGTAAATTTGGCGGCAAACATGCGCGAGATGACGACTGCGCAGCTGCTAGAGCGATACGAAAATCGCAAACTAAACGATCTTTTTGCGCCGTGTTTTAAAATTTACCCGCAGATGGATGAATTTAGGGATTTTTTCCTAAGCGGTAGCGGCGCGAGCGTGTTTTTCTTAAAATAAAAAGGTAAAAAATGGGTAAGGATTTAGCCAAAAATAAAAAGGCGCTGTTTGACTTTAGCATCATCGAAACCTTCGAGGCGGGCATCGTGCTAAAGGGTAGCGAGGTAAAGGCTCTGCGGGCGGGCCGAGCCAATCTAAAAGATAGCTTTGCGCGCGTGATAAAGGGCGAGCTGTTTTTACTAAACGCGCACATCAGCCACCTAAATACGACGCACTCGGCGTTTCGTCCCGACGAGCGGGCTCCGAGAAAGCTACTGATGCACCGCAAGCAGATAGATAAAATTTTCGGTCAAGTCACGCAAGATGGCCTCACGCTAGTCGTTCTAGCGCTCTATCTAAACGATAAAAACATCGTAAAGGCACGGGTTGCACTGGCAAAAGGTAAAAATTTGCACGATAAGCGCGAGACGATAAAACGTAAAGAAGCCGACAAAGAGGCGCGTGCGGCGATGAAAAAATACGTCTAAGGAAACAACGTGCCGTACGTAAATATAAAAATCACAAAAGAAAAAGACACCGTAAGCGCCGAGCAAAAGCGTGCGCTCATAGCCGGCGTAACGAAACTACTGGGCGATACGCTAAAGCGCGACGCGAGTAGAACCGTCGTCGTGATAGAAGAAGTCAGCACCGACGACTACGGATTTGGCGGCGAAAGCATAACCGAGCTAAGATCAAAACAAGGAAAATAATATGAAAAAAAACATAAAGGCGATTTTGGCGGCTTTGACCTGCGCGATATTTTTAGCAGGCTGCGGCGAGGATGAGACGGCGAAGGCTCCCGTAAAGATAGAGGGCTATAAAACGGGCGAGGAGATCGCGCTAAAGAGCGTGTTTGGCAAAGATCTCACGCTAAAGCGCGTCGAGGGCGGCTTTGTTATCAAAGGCGATGAGGATAAAATTTTGATGTTTGATATATTCGGCACGTTTTGTCCGCCGTGCCAAAAAGAAGCGCCCGATCTCACCAAATTTCAGATCGACAACCTAAACGACTTTACGATCGTGGGGCTAACGCACTTTGAAAACGTCACGAACGAGTACGTAGTAGAAAATTTCGCGCAAAAATATAGCGCCTTTTACTTTATCTCAAACGATATAAAGACAAACGACAAGCTTTCGGCGCAAATTTTAGAGGATATAAAATACGAGAGACTCGAGAGCGTGCCGATAAAAATGGTGCTAAAAGGTGGCGTATATCAGGAGCTAACCGACGTAGATAGCGGGAAATTCGGCGTGAAATACTATCTAGGCGGCATCCATCTAGACGCGATGACGAAAGATTACGAGAGAATAAAAAATGCCCGCTAAAACCGACACCGAGCGGGAGCACGGCATAGACGTAAAGGAAAAACCGGAATTTCCGCGTAAATTTAAGGTTGTTTTACTAAACGATGACGTTACGAGTATGGATTTCGTAGTTAGCGTGCTGGTAGAGATTTTTAATCGCGATATGCAAAGCGCTGTAGCCGTGATGCTAAAAATACACAACGAAGGCAGCGGAGTGGCGGGCGTCTATACTAAAGAGATCGCCCAAACTAAACAAAACCAAACGCTAAAAGCCGCAGCCGCCGCGGGCTATCCGCTAAAGGCCGTCGTCGAGGAAGAATAGCCCGCATAACGGGCACGCAAAAAGCGCAAAGAGGAGGAAATGATGTTTGACTCGGATTTAAGCTATCTTTTGGAAAAGGCCGGGCAGTTTGCCTACTCGAATTTTCACGAGTATCTAACCAGCGAGCACGTGCTTTTCGTGCTGGTAAATTTAAACGAAGAGACTAGAGATATCCTAGCAGAGGCCGGACTCACCGACGTCGAGGGGCTAAAAAGCGATCTAAAAAACTATCTTTTGCAAACCAACGAACAAGTTCCGCACCACAAACAGCCGCGTATGACTGTGCTTTTGGAGCAAATTTTTAAAGAGCTAAACACAGAGCTAAAGGACAAAAACGTCGGCATCAGGGATTTGCTCTTTAAAATCGCAGCCAGAGGCGACACGTACGGGGCTAAAATTTTGGAATTTTACGACGTCGATCCGCAAAAGATCAAACACCACGCAAAAGACGACAAGCAGGCTCGCGCTAAAAACTTCCAAAACCTCGCCAAATACTCGTCAAATTTAACCAAACTAGCCGCCGAGGGCAAGATCGATCCGATCATCGGGCGCGAAAACGAGCTAGCAAGGCTAATGCAAACGCTAAGCCGCCGCAAGAAAAATAATCCTATCCTAGTAGGCGAAGCGGGCGTGGGCAAAACCGCCGTAGTCGAGGGGCTCGCGCTAAAAGTCGCAAGCGGCGAGGTGCCGCAGCGGCTAAAGCAGGCGCAAATTTTTGCCCTAGATATCGGCGCGATGATAGCGGGCACGAAATACCGCGGCGACTTTGAAAAGCGCCTAAAAGACGTGATGGACGAGGTGGCCGAGCAGGAGGATGCGATAGTTTTTATCGACGAGATTCACACGATCGTGGGCGCGGGAGCCACGAACGGCGGCGGGCTTGATATGTCAAATTTACTAAAGCCAGCCCTAGCTAACGGCTCGCTTCGCTGCATCGGAGCGACGACGTACGCGGAGTATCGCAGCTTTTTTGAAAAAGAAAAAGCCCTC
Organism: uncultured Campylobacter sp.; assembly: GCA_937965895.1. Taxonomy (GTDB): domain Bacteria; phylum Campylobacterota; class Campylobacteria; order Campylobacterales; family Campylobacteraceae; genus Campylobacter_A. The sequence goes on along the minus strand of CALCKS010000125.1, from coordinate 6,595 downwards.
TCGCGCCGATTTGCCAAAATCGACGTCGTAGAGCCAAGCGCGGACGAGAGCGTCGATATCCTAAAAGGACTTCGCGCCAAATACGAGAGCTTTCACGGAGTCAAATTTAGCGACGAAATTTTAACTAAAAGCGTAGAGCTAGCCAAAAAATACCTAAACGATAGATTTTTGCCCGATAGCGCCATCGATCTCATCGACGAGGTCGGCGCGGCTCTAGCCCTACAAAACAAAACCAAAACCGTGAAAATGTCCGATCTAAGCGCGGTTTTAAGCAAGATGGCAAATATCCCGGATACCAATCTAAAATCTGACGCCGCGGCAAATTTAAAAAACCTAGCCCAAAGACTGAAGTCCGAAATTTTCGGCCAAGACGAGGCCGTAGATACGCTAGTAGCGGCGATCAAGCGCTCTTATGCGGGGCTAAAGCAACCAAACGCGCCCGTGGGAGTGTTTTTGTTTACTGGATCAAGCGGCGTAGGCAAAAGCGAGCTAAGCGCGGCTCTAGCGCGAAATTTGGGCATGCATTTCGAGCGGTTTGATATGAGCGAATACATGGAAAAGCACAGCGTCTCGCGTCTCATCGGCGCGCCTCCTGGATATGTAGGTTTTGAAGAGGGCGGTATACTCACAAATGCCGTTAAAAAGCACCCCTATAGCGTGATTTTGTTTGACGAGATCGAAAAGGCCAGCGACGAGATGATAAACGTCTTTTTGCAAATTTTTGACGGCGCTAGCCTCACCGATAACACGGGCGCAAAGAGCGATTTTCGCAACGCAGTCATCATAATGAGCTCAAATTTGGGCTCAAAAGAGGCTCCGACGCTGGGCTTTAGCAAAGACGAAAGCGGTAAAGCAGACTCCGCGGTAAAGGGATTTTTTAGCCCCGAGTTTCGCAACCGAATCGATAAAATCGTGCATTTTAACGACCTTAGCGAGGACGCGCTAAGCCTCATCGCACAAAAGATAATCAATGAGATAAACTCAAGCCTAGCCGAGAAAAAAGTCGTCCTAAAAGCCTCCGCCGAAGCTAAAAAATATCTCTGGCAAAAGGGCTATAGCAAGGAATTCGGCGCGAGAAATCTAAAACGCCTGGTCCAAGACGAGATCTCGACCAAGCTTAGCGACGAGATACTTTTCGGCGCGCTAAAAAACGGCGGCGTCGCAAACATCGCGCTAAAAAACGGCGAGCTGGCGTTTAAATTTGAAGCCATAAAATAAGCGGTCGCAGGGTCAAATTTGGAAAAAATCTATAACTTTCCCGACCCTGCAAACGCCCCTGCAAACTCCCCTTTAGCCGTCGGCGGCGATTTGAGCGCCGATGCTCTTTTGCAAGCTTACGACAAAGGCATTTTCCCGTGGTTTTTACCCGGCGAGCCCATATACTGGTGGTCGCCAGACCCGCGCGCGGTGCTGATTCCAAGCGAAGTGCGCGTGCAACAAAGCATAAAATCCGCGCTTAAAAAATTTGAAGTGCGGTTTGATTACGACTTTGAAAATTTCCTAAAAATCTGCAAAAGTGAGCGCGAAAAACGCGAACCCACGTGGCTATCGGGAGACATCGTGCGCGCCTACCTAAATTTGCATCGTCTCGGCGTCTCGCACAGCGTAGAGGTTTATGAGGACGGCGAGCTGGCGGGCGGGCTTTACGGGCAAATTTTTGGCAAGGTCTTTTGCGGCGAGAGTATGATCAGTCTAAAAACCGGCGCGTCAAAGGTTGCTCTCATCGCGCTTTGCCGCGCTTTAGAGCCGTTTGATTTTCTCATCGACTGCCAGGTCATGAACGAGCACCTAAAATTTATGGGTGCAAAAGCGATGAGGCGAAGCGAGTTTTTAGCCAAATTTAACGAACTAAAACAGCAGCCTAGTGGGTTTAGTGAATTTAAAAATTTACCCTAAATTTGGAACGTCTTTTGCTTATTATCTCGTAAAATTTAGATAAAAAAGGCAAGAAAATGTTCGCAGGTATCCAAACCTCAAAATCAAAACCGCTCGTAGAAAGCGCGCTGGCAAGCAGAAATTTACGCCAGCAGATGATTTCTGGCAACATAGCAAACATCGATACGCCTTTTTATAAAGCCCGCGACATCGCGTTTGAGGCGGCCTTGTCGCAAACAGCGCAAGAGATCTACGGCAAAGACGAAAATAAAATTTTAAAACTCGCACAAACGGACGGCGCGCACTTTCCTCGCGTTGATTTTCCGGCGTCAAACGGGGCGACGATATTTTTACGCGACGGACATATGGCGCGAAACGACGCAAACACCGTCGATCTGGATGTCGAGACGACGGAGCTTAGTAAAAACGCGATAATGGTAACCGCGCTTGATCGCGCCATGAGGCAAAGCGGCCAGATATTTAAAAACGTTATTGACGCTAGCAGCAAAATTTAAGGATAGATTATGAGTAATTATTTAAGCGACTTTGATATCAGCGGATACGGACTAAGCGCCCAGCGCTTTAGGATGAATGTCATCAGCTCCAACATCGCCAACGCAAATACCGTGCGAACGGCAGAAGGCGGCCCGTATAGACGCCGCGAGGTGATATTTAAGGCGGTTGATTTTGATAGCGTACTAAACGACGAAGTAGCAAAAAAACATAACTTGCTCGAATACGAAAATCCGCTAGACGATAAATTCTATACAAAAGACGCAAAACCTGCTATAATGAGCGTCGTAGTTGACAAGATAGTGCGCGACGATAAGGATTTTAAGCTAAAATACGATCCGTCTCACCCTGACGCCGACGCGAGGGGCTACGTAGCGTACCCAAATATCAATCCAGTCATCGAAATGGCGGATCTGATCGAAGCCACGCGCGCCTATCAGGCAAACGTTTCGGCATTTCAGTCGGCTAAAACGATCGCTCAAAGCGCATTAGAATTATTACAAGGTTAAATTTTATGACGAACATAGATAAAATCGGCTCGGTTGCTTCGCCGTTTGAAAAAAAAGAAGCAAAGACTCTACAAAACCAAAAAGGCGAGCTAAATTTCGGCGACGTGCTAGATAGTTCGCTAAAAGAGCTAAACGAGATACAAATCAACGCAGACAAAGCCATCGCCGACCTAGCAACGGGCGAGGTAAAAGACCTGCACCAAGCCGCTATCGCTATCGGCAAGGCCGACACGTCGATGAAACTCATGCTGGAGATCCGCAACAAGGCCCTAAGCGCATACAAAGAAATCTCAAGAACGCAAATTTAAACCTTGAATCAGCGAAAATCAAAAACAATCGCTTTATTTGCGTTTATTCTATTTTTTATCTGCATATTTTTGGCAGTTATTTTTTACCGAGCAAATATCGAAAGACGCCTGCCAAAACTGGAAACCAGCGACATAAACACGGCCCTACGCGGCAACATTATCACAAAGGACGGATTTAGTATCACCGGCAGCCAAAAGCTCTACAAAGTGATGGTAGATACTAGAAACATCGACCCCGATAAAAAAGATCTATTTATCAAACTTTACTGTATATATAGCGGCGACGATATCAAGCGCGTAACTAAAATCATCAACAGCCAAAAAGGCGCCGTTACGCTATCCTATAAGATCGACGCCAAGGGCGCGGCGTATCTACAGGAGCTATCAAAAAAGCTGTATAGAAAAAAAATCTTTATCCCCTACGAAGACCCAAATACCGGTGCTGCAATACTGCGTAATATGAGCATAGTAGAAAGCGGCGAAAGCAGGCAATACGTCGCCGCCGACGCGCTCACTCCGATGATAGGCTACGTAAAAAAGGTCGAAAAAGACGGTATCACTAAAACCGAGGGCGTAAAAGGCGTAGAAAAAGCCTACGAATACTACATCTCCTCGATCCAAGACGCAAAACTGCTAGGCCCAAAAGATATCGGAAACAACATCATTCTTACGGGCGATTCAAATTTGGCTAACCGCGTGGACGGATACGATATCATCTTAAACGCCTCGCTTAAACTGCAAACCAGACTAGAGCAGATCATCGACGAAAAGAAAGAATTTCTAAACGCAAAAGAGATAATCGTAGGCATAATGGACTCAAAAACAGGCGGCCTACTAGCGCTTGCCAGCACCTCTAGATATAGCCCCTCAAACATCAGAAAACAAGACTACAAGTCACTAAACTCCTCAGCAACCGAGTATGCATACGAGGTCGGTTCGGTATTTAAACCGTTTATTTTCGCCCTTCTTTTAGCAAACGACAAAATCAATCCGCTCGAGCGGATAAACACCTACAACGGCGTCTACCAGCTGGGCAAACGCACAATAAAAGACACGCACCCAGAGCCATTTCTCACGGCTGAGGATATCATTGTATACAGCTCAAATATCGGCATGATACAAATCGCCCAGCGCCTAGACGGTTCTCAAATTTACTCAGGGCTTTTAAATTTCGGCTTCACACAAAAAACCGGCATCGATATGCCATACGAGCAGGTCGGAAATATGCCGCCCGTAGCCAAGCTAAATTCGCAAATTTACAAAGCTACGATCAGCTACGGATACGGTTTGCAAGCGACTTTTATCCAGCTTTTAAAGGCGTATAACGTATTTAATAACAAAGGCGTAATGGTGACGCCAAAGGTCGTGGACTCGCTCTATAAAGACGGCAAATTTTTCGTCGTAAACGACCCAAAACCGGTCGAAGCCATAAGTCAAGAAGCGGCCGAAAGGATGAAGCGCATCCTGATAAAAACCGTCGAGATCGGCACCGGCAAAAGAGCGAAGGTAGAAGGCCTAGAAATCGGCGGCAAAACAGGTACCGCACACATCGCCACGACCGGTGGCTACGCAAATACCTATAACGGCTCGTTTTTCGGATTCGTCAACGACTCACAGGGCAATAGCTATACGATAGGTGTTTTAGCCAGAGAGCCAAAGAAACCGTATTATTATTTCGGCGCACAGAGCGCGCTACCGACGTTTAGAGCGGCCGTAGAGCTGATGGTAGAAGAGGGATTTTTAAAACCCGATGAAAATTTGACCGCGCCGGAACAAGCTGCGCCGCCAACCGAAAATACAGAGAAAAAAACCACAAACTCAAATTCTAAAAGCAAGCAAAAAAAGAATTAACTCTCAATCACCCATATACAATATTAAATTAGACTTAACGGAACTTAATTTAAATATAAGAAGTATTAAGTTGCCATGAAAAACATGAGAACCAAGTGTATAATCCGTTCAAGAATTTCTAAGCTAATTTAAAGAAATCTTATAGCATTTTTATCTGATATAGAAGCTCTAAAATAGCATAATTTTCCAAAGTCTCAGAAAAACAGTCAATAAAATAAGTAAATTGAGAAACTTCTGCAGTATCGGTATTAGTTCACTAACAGAGCAGCTCATGACTATTTCCGTCCATTTTAAGCATACCGTTCCGATTGGAGTAACGAGCGAAGCGAAGTAGTAAAAGCGGCTTTCCCAATCTGAAAGCAAAGCTTCTAGGCGGGCTTGGAAATCTCATCGCAAAATTTACTTATTTTTCTTCTACATATCTTCTGCAAAGTACTTGAGAATTTCTCTAAATTATTTCTCAGAAAATCGCGAACGGTAGATATGCTTGTTTTCATCTACAAAATCATAGTTCTTGTGCTTGCACACTCTTTGAGAAAAATTCCTTTAAAAGTTTTTAACTTATCTTGAGTCTAAAAAGCATAAGACCCAGCTCAACACACCAAAGTTGAATACTCAGCCAACTACACTAAAAACTCTCTATGTAATAAAGGCAAAAATGCTAAACAAAAATAAGATAACTGTTTTTAGCTATTAATTATAGTTTCTTAATAAAATCCCAGACAAGGCAATCCGCCCAAACCCAAACATATTTCATAAGACATAAAAACCTTAGTAAGGTTATTTAAAAACATAGTCTCATTACAAGCAATCAAGTTGCTTGAATTTATTCATTAAGTAAAACACAAATTTCTAAAGCCAAAAAACAACATTCCAGAACAAGTTATAAAGCCAAAAACAAATTTGTAAAAACAGACAATAGATTACAAGAGAACCAAACCAAAGAATAAAGAATGTAAAATAAGGTATAAAAAGTATAAAGGAATAAAAGAATAAAAACAAAGCCCGCAACGACCTACTTTCCCGACATCCCAGTAAGGGAGAGTATCATCAGCCAGGACGAGCTTAGCTTCTTGGTTCGAGATGGAGCAAGGCGTTTCCTCGTCTGTATAGTCACGGGCAGTGTTAAAGAAATAAACTATATTAATTTACTTCTTTAACACTGCTATTTAATTGTTAAAAGTCAAATCTCATTTTAACTAAAACAAGATCTTGATAAGGTATAACTTAGATATTTTATTTCGGATTTTCGAAGTAAAATTACCCTTAACAAGGAAGTGATGCTTATTAAAAGATAAGCAGACGAGCTATTAGTACTGGTCAGCTAAAGGACTTTCATCCATTACACACCCAGCCTATCAAACTTATAGTCTATAAGAGCTCTTAAAAGAAGATTCATCTTGGAGTTGGCTTCCTGCTTAGATGCTTTCAGCGGTTATCACATCCCGACATAGCTACCCAGCGCTACCCTTGGCAGGATAACTGGTACACCAGTGGTCGGTTCAACCCGGTCCTCTCGTACTAGGGTCAACTCTCCTC
>CALCKS010000124.1 GCA_937965895.1 uncultured Campylobacter sp. | reverse complement strand
AAACTATAATTTTTTTTTGGGAGGGGGGTACTTAGCCCTCCCGTTTATTTTTATTAATTCTATTTTTTATTGAATCGCAAACCAAAACTCCAAAGATGGACAGCATCAAGCTAGACAGAAATACGATCACAATTATAATCATCTTTTTAGGCTTGACCGGATTATTTGAGATAACTATATCGGAAACTATCTGCGTATTTTGATAATTATATGGTTTTAACGCAAGCTCTACGAGAGATCTTTGATCTAAAAGCTTATTTAATTCCTCGGTTTGCAAATTTACCAATTCTCTTTGCAAAGATGGTAATTTATCATTAACTATGGTATCTTTTTCCACCTGCATATTTTCTAGCTCTACGCTAACTAACCTATCTAATCTATTCTGCGCATCAGGTTTAGATTTTGTTAATAATACTTGCTTTTGCTGCTCAAAAGCTATTATACTTTGCTCTAAATTTGAAATTTGACTATAAATACCTTGCTCCATCATCTGGCGAAGTATAATATTTTCAGACGCGCCTACATTTTTATTGGTGCGAAGTTTTTCTAGCTCTGCTTCATATTTTTTTAATCTTTGCGTATTTAACTCTATATTCTTTCGCACCGACGGAATACTTATATCGTCTATTGCCGATATTTCGCGCCGTGCAGCAGGTATAGTAGCATCTTTCATATATGTTATTTGCCTATCTATACGAGGTATCTGCGTTGATTTTATATATTCTATCTGCTGTTGCTTTTCCACTATAACGTTGTTTTTTAGGAAATTTATCTGACGTTCTATATTCGCAAGCTGAACCTTTTTTAATTCAATATATGCGTTTATGGCATTTTGATGCTCGCTCGCCAAAGCATCAACCATTTTATTTATCTGTTTTACGGCCGTATCGTTACTCTTTGCGACGACCTCTATATCAAAAAACTTTTTATTATTTTTTACCTCCGATATCTTTTCTACTTTATAGTCGAGGCCTTCAATGCCTTTTAGCAGGTCGATATACTTTATCGTTAATTTTTGTACATTATCGGCGGTATTTGCTATTAAGATTTCTTCGCCGTTATCATTCTTGTAGTAACCCGTCTCAACTAAAGCCGTAGCCTTATATAGCGGCGTAGCTACAAAGACATATAATCCGGCCGCCAACGAAGCCGCACCGGTAGTTAAAAAGATATATTTTTTATACTTCCATACTTTTTTGCCTAGTTCAAATAAGTCTATCTCTTCATCTTTATAAATTATTTGATCATTCCGTTCTGACATTTTTTCCCTTTTTAATGAAATTAACTTGCGCCTTTACGCATTGAAACAACCCTAAAGGTCTTTATGATTATCACGATATCGTTCCAGATGCACCAGTTTTTCATATACCACGCATCCATCTGCGCCCTCGTCTCAAAGTCTACGTCGCT
>CALCKS010000123.1 GCA_937965895.1 uncultured Campylobacter sp. | reverse complement strand
TAGAATTTATAGAATACGATCCGACTACGCGCCCTATGATCTCGACGTCTAAATTCTTACGCTCGCCCGACTAAACGCAAACGAGCTTTTCGATTATTTAGCTTTAGCTTATTTATACTCACGACCTTAGACATATTCAATTCGCCGAAAAAATCATCATCCCGCCTAATAGATTTTATTTTAAATTCGGGCGATTGGTTATATGGGATAAATTCTATTGCGTTTAATTCTATGTTATCGTGAAAAATTTTAATAGCCGACTCCCCCATAAAACGATAATGAACGATATCTCCGTCTAAAATATCGGCAGTCGGATCACACACAACCTCGTCTCCATCCTCGATATCGGGCGCCATACTATTACCGCAGGCGATTAGTCCGTATAGGTTCTTATTCCAAAATTTACCCATATACGGCGTCTTTTTCCCTTTTTCTTGATATGAATTCGTTATGGGCAGTCCGCAGCTCGCCTCTCCCACTATTGGAACAAATTTTATATTTAAAAGCTCCATACTATCATCCGTGTCTAAAAAAATGCTCGGATCGGTATTAAAAAATTTTGCGATCGGCACATAATATTCTCTCGGGATATTTTCCACATAATCCATACTCGTCCACCTTGTGATATACACAGAAGGAACGCCTAGTGCTCTTGCGAGCTCCGCTTTTGTTCCCCTGCCGCCTTCCGCTACGAGTTTTGCTAACTTCTCTTTTATATGCATATTCGTTAGCTCCTTTCTTAAAGAAATTACGTATATTGTAACATTTTTTTAGTTACGAATAACGTATGTTCTTAAGCTTCTTTTTATTACGATTATCGTATAATATAGTTATGATTAGTTATGGAAATGAAAAAGTGCTTATGTATAGAGTGAGAAACGACAAGGTGCCTAGGTTTGAAAGATTAGTAAAACTTATGCCGACGCAGAAGAAATTCGTAATAGAACACGCAAATAGGGCAATCAACGAATATAAAAAGTTAATAATTTTAGCCAAGGCAAACGAAAAATGACCGCAGACCTTGCTTTTGCCATCGGCGGAATAATCGCGCTTTGCGTAGGGATTTGGAATAACAGAAAGGATAAAAAATGCAAACGACGTTAAACGCCGATGAAAAAAAGGCTGAAA
>CALCKS010000122.1 GCA_937965895.1 uncultured Campylobacter sp. | reverse complement strand
ATCTCATTAAATTTTAGCCGCTCGTAATCAAATTTGGGCTAAATTTGAAACTAAAATTGACAAAGGATCGCTATGAAGGCTCTAAACGTTTTGCTTTTTGACGGATTTACCGAGGTGAATGCGCTGGGGCCTGCCGAGGCGCCTGTCCCCTGCGCTAGAAGGGCGAGCGAAAATGCTACGAGATAGAGTATTTTTCGGTTGCTGGCAGGCTCGTGGGTAGCAGTACGAGCGCTAAAATTTGGACGCGAAAGCTAGATGAGATGGTTAAATTTGACGTCTTGCTCGTGCCGGGCGGTTTTGCGGCTAGGAAGCTAGCGCATGAGAGCGGGTTTATCGCTATTTTGGGCGAGCTGGCGCGCAGACGTGAGTACGTGATCACTGCGTGTACTGGCTCGGTTTTGCTAGCTAAAACAGGACTTTTGGACGGTATTGAGGCTACTAGCAATAAGCTATCTTGGCAGTGGGCGACCTCGGAGGCCCTGAATGTGCGTTGGATACGCGCGGCCGGGCGGTGCGTTAGCGAGAAATTTTATACTAGCTCGGGCGTGAGCGCTGGTATCGACGCGGCTCTGGGTTTTATCGCTGATATGCACGGCCGGGACGAGGCGTAGCATATCGCTCGAGCGATGGAGTATGTGTGGAATAGCGACAAAAACGCGGAGTTGTTTTAAATTTTAGTTTGCGGCGGCTGCTTAAATTTGAGCGCTAAATTTAAGCCGAGTCAAATTCCTGGGTACCGTGCCTAAAAGATGCGTGAAAAACAAATTTACAAAATCAGCCGCCAAAAGCGCGCGTATAAAAAGTACAAATTTAGTCTGGTAGTCGAAAAGTACCCGATTTACGGCAAAAAAGCGAATAATCCAAAACAATTCAAATTTTACTGCCAAAAATCGCAAATTTTATAAATTTAGCGGTTTTGGGCGACAGATTTATCGTCGTTTAGAGCGTTTTAAGCTTTTCGCGCACCAAGGCAACGTAAATCATCGCTAGCGTCGTCGCAAACCAGATGACGTAAGGTAGACAAAAAACAAACGATTTTTCGTAATAATCGTATTGTATGCCGACGTTGCGGCTGATGTAGAGGTAAAAGCCGCCTACGATGATGATGTAAAACGTGATAGCGACGGCGTCGCAGACGCGAACTAGCTTGCTGGTCGGATGTTTTTGTTTAGATACGGTTTCGTGATTATGGCTCATCTTTTCTCCTTTATTTTTGGGAAATGTTATCATAATTAGCGTAAAATTCTGATGATTTATATCAAAAATTTGCTTTTAAAATTTAAATCAAAAGTCCAGTATAAAATTTAAGACGAAATTTAACCAAAATTCGCGTAAAATCCATCCAAAAAGCAAGTAAAAATGATAAATAAACGGGCGCAGCGTATCGCTCGGGCGATGGAGTATGTGTGGAATAGCGACAAAAACGCGGATCTGTTTTAAAATTTAGTTTGCGGCGGTCGCTAAAATTAAGCGCTAAATTTAATCCGAGTCAAATTTACCGCGCCGCGCGCCAAAATCGTAAGTTTTAAAACAAACGGCTCGCTTTGCCTCGCTACCACAGCTTTAGGCAGACTTGCCCTATTATGACGGCGATGGGAGCTCCGTTTATGTCGTAGGTGTTGCTCGAGTTTGAGCCAAAATCAGGCTTAACGACATTGCCTTGTATCACCCAAGTGTTGCTCGAGTTTGCGCCGTATTTGGGCTTTATTTTTTTGCCGTCAAACTCAAAGGTGTTAGAGGAGTTGGCTCCGGTTTTGGGCTTTAGCATGCCGCCGTCAAATTCAAAAGTATTGTGCGTGGTTGCGCCGTATTTGGGCTTTAGCTCGTTGCCCTCGTATACCCAAGTGCCGTTTCCCGCAGACCTTCCGTCCCGGTTGATTTTTGGCATTTTATCCTCCTAAAATGAGATATAATCAATCACTTTGCGCGGCTTGCTTCTTTTGCTTTTATCGCTTCGTAAATTTCATCCGCGCTCGTTAAATTTGCGTCCAAAAACTCCTGCGCCTTTTTTAGCGTGCGCGCGCCCATGATACCGTCAGATTTGACGCCGATAGCCTTTTGCACGTATAAAATTTTCTCTTTTTGCGTCATCTGTGGCGCGGTTTTAGCTGCGGCGGTGGAGTTTGCTTCGCGTGCGGTCTCGTTTGAGCCATCAAATTTAGCCGTTATCTCGCGAAATTTGGCCTCCAGGTTGCGCGACGCCTCAAAGCGCTCGTCAAGCTGCATAAGGGTCGGAGCGTAACCAAAGCTAGATATCGCGCCGTAGATCGCGCCGACCGCTCCAAAGCCTGCTAAAATTTTAAAAAACAGCGAAAAAGCCTCTTTGTTTCGCATGCTTTGGCGGTACTCTTTAGGCACGGCACTACGGCGAATCAGCGTAACCAGCGCACTAAGAGGCGCTAAGACGCACCAAGCCATACCTGCGCAAATAGTCAAAAATATAAGCGTATAAATAGGCGCCATGATGTAGCGCTCGGCTAAATTTTCGCCCAAAAATCCCGCCGTAAAAACTAGCGCAATCAGCCAAAACACCGAGCCCAGCCCGAACCAAACCGCAGGCGAGTAAACGGGAGAGATTTTATCCAGGCATTTTTTCATCGTTTCGCCTAGCTTGCTCGCCGCGCCCCTTGAGACATAGCCGTCGCAGGCCTCTATCACGGCGTTTGCGGCCTCGGTTTGCGCGCCGCCTGTTTTAGCGATACGCTTTAGCGCGGAGTCAAGAGCGGGCTGCGAGCAGTAGCGCGTGAAAAATTTAAACGCCTCGCGCCTAGTTATCTTGCCGTCGGCGTCAATCTTTTCTAGCATAGATATCTCGTCTGCGAAAAGATCGTCGAAAAACGGCGGCCTGATAAATGCGTAGGGCGGGTTGCTAAAGCCCACCGCCTCGTACTCCTTGCCTAGCAGGATAAAATTTAGCCGCGTTATTGCGCTAGAGCCCACGTAAGAAAACAGATGCAAGCTCTCGTCTCCGCTCTCTTCGTCTTGATAAAACGGTATCGTTTGCGAGAGAAATTTGCAGGTGCGAGCGCATAAAAAGTCTAAAAGCTCGTCGGCGTAGGCGCGCGATTTTATGCGTAAATTTACGCTTGGTTTTGCGCAGGCGCCGATGTTTGCTACCGTGGTAAAGTATCCGTGTCCGCTACACTGGGCGCACTGCACGTAACCTGATCCCCCGCATCCGCCGCACCTAACCGTGCCAGATCCCGAGCAGCCGTAGCAGGTATTTGAGCCGCTGCCTCCGCATGATGAACAGCTCTCGTAGCGATACGTCACGTAGGTGCTACCGTCTGAGTTATACTGCGTGTGAGGGCGATTTACGCCGCCGCTGCCGCCGCACATGGAGCAGCTCTGTCGTCCGCGTCCGCCGCAGCTGGAGCAGGTTTTTTTACCGCGTCCGCCACACTCGCCGCAGCGCGTCTGCCCGTCGCCTCCGCACTCGTCGCAACGCTCGCTCATGCTAAATGGCTTAAAATCGTAATACCTAACCGCGCCGCCTGATTTTGCGACGGCCTCTTTTGCGTCTTGGCGTAGCTCGGTGAGTAAAATTTCACGCAAATCGGCGCTATCTCTAGCCTGCAGCAAGCACTCTCTGGCGTGATTTTCGTAGCCGCGCGTATCGTCGCCGAAGTGTATCTGCTCCTTTGCGCCGCCAGCGATCTTGCTCTCCTCGCGCTTGCCGTAAAACTCCCACGTCACGGTCGCCGTCGCTTCAAAATCAAAAATTTCGTGCGAAATTTCTACCAAGTCCTCAGGCTTAGCTTGGTTGCCGCTTACTAGATTTCGCAGCCCTTTTAAAAACGGCTCGTGTAAACTTAGCTCGTCAAATTCGCTCATTTTAAATCCTAAATTTGATTTTGCGCGTCTAGTCCCGCGCGCTTTTTTATCTCGCTTAAAAACTCCGCTCCGCCGTCGCCAAAAGCCTCGCGCGGCACGGCGTAAAACATGGAGTTTGCGATGATAACGACGACGAAACTACCGACATAGCGGGCGTCGCTGATGACGCTATAAAAATATCTGCCCTCGCCGAATTTGCTTTTTTGCACGAAAAACCCATCCTCTAAGATCACGCTTTTTGGTCCGAATTCGCCGTAGTTTGCTTTATTTATCAGCGCGCGAGTAAGCAGCCAAGGCCGCAGCCCAGTAGCGTAAAGCAGAGTAAAAAATGCGGCCATCCACGATAGGTAGGCTAGATTTTCCACGCCGCTAAAACCGTAATCCCTAAGCAAGTCGCTAAGCTCCCTGAAGTAAAATTTGACGCACAAAAGCGTGATAAAAAACATGCCAAGAGCCGACGCCGTAAAGTCGCATATACGTATGTTTCGCATAAATTTATCGCCCTTATAAACAATCTTGCCCACCTCGCGCGTCATCGCTTTATACTCGGCGCTAGGCTTTATCTCAAATTCGGCTTTTAAATTTGACATTTTCGTCCTTTAAATTTTGATGAGATATTATCAAATTTGGCCTAAATTTACGCTATTTTTAAAAGCAGCTGCTAAAACGATAATTAAGCCCAAATTTAGTAAAATCGCCGCCAAGACGCGAGGTCGCGTAATACATTAAAAGGCAAACGATGCAAAACTCAACCACGTAAATCCCGCTAAATTTAAACCAAATCAACCAATCAAATTTAAATTTAACGGAGAGAAACCATGAAAAGACGAGACTTTCTAAAACTAGGCGCGCTCGCGGCAGCTTCAGCGCAGGCAAAACAGTTTGACGCAGCGGCGCAGGCGATATTTGACGAGCAGATGGGGCTTTGCGCGAATAAATTCGGCG
>CALCKS010000121.1 GCA_937965895.1 uncultured Campylobacter sp. | reverse complement strand
AAAATGGCTAAAATAATGAAAACTATGGACGGAAACGAGGCTGCGGCGCACGCGGCTTACGCATTTACGGAGGTTGCGGGCATCTACCCGATCACTCCTAGCTCGCCGATGGCTGATTACACCGATATGTGGGCGGCCCAGGGCAAGAAAAATTTATTCGGCATGCCGGTTAAAGTCGTAGAAATGCAAAGCGAGGGCGGAGCTGCGGGCACCGTGCACGGCTCGCTGCAAGTAGGCGCGCTAACTACGACATACACGGCTTCGCAGGGTCTACTTCTAAAAATCCCAAATATGTACAAGATCGCAGGCCAACTACTACCCGGCGTCATCCACGTGAGCGCGCGCTCTATCGCGGCTCAGGCGCTTTCTATCTTTGGCGATCATCAGGACATTTATGCCTGTCGTCAGACGGGATTTGCTATGCTGGCAAGCGGCTCTGTGCAAGAGGTCATGGATATCGCGGGCGTCGCGCATCTAGCGGCGATCAAGGGTCGCGTGCCGTTTTTGCATTTTTTTGACGGATTTCGCACGAGCCACGAGATACAAAAGATCGAGGTGCTTGACTATGCGCACTTTGATAGGCTTCTTGACCGTGAGGCGCTGCAAAAATTTAGAGACGAGGCGCTAAGTCCCGAGAGTCCTAAAACTCGCGGTACGGCGCAAAATGACGATATTTACTTTCAGACTCGCGAGCTAGCTAATCGCTACTACGATGCGGTGCCTGATATCGTGGCCGAGTATCTAAAAGAAATTTCAAAAATCACGGGACGCGATTATAAACCGTTTAATTACTACGGCGATCCGCATGCTACGCGCGTCGTGGTCGCGATGGGCTCGGTCACGCAAACTCTAGAAGAGGTCGTCGATCACCTGCGCGCAAAGGGCGAAAAAGTAGGCGTGCTAAAGGTGCATCTATATCGTCCGTTTAGTCTAAAATACCTCTTTGACGTGATGCCTGAAACGGTAGAAAAGATCGCCGTGCTAGACCGCACGAAAGAGCCGGGAAGCCTCGGCGAGCCGCTATATCTGGACGTCAAGGCGGCGTTTTACGGACGCAAAAATCAGCCTGTGATCGTGGGCGGCCGCTACGGTCTAAGCTCAAAAGACGTCGATCCAGCGCAGATGCTAGCCGTCTTTGAAAATCTAAATTTAAGCGAGCCTAAAAACGGCTTTACCGTCGGTATCGAAGACGACGTGACCTTTACCTCGCTAAAAGTCGGCGAGAAAATTTCGCTAAGCGACGCAAGCGTGAAAGAGTGCCTATTTTACGGACTTGGCGCGGACGGTACCGTTGGGGCGAATAAAAACTCCATCAAAATCATCGGCGATAAAACCGAGCTTTACGCGCAGGCGTATTTTGCCTACGATAGTAAAAAATCAGGCGGCTACACGCGCTCGCACCTGCGTTTTGGCAAAAACCCGATCCGCTCGACCTATCTTGTCTCAAATCCGCACTTCGTAGCTTGCTCGGTCGCGGCGTATCTTGAAATTTACGACGTGATAGACGGCATCCGCGAGGGCGGAACCTTCCTGCTAAACTCGATCTGGGACGCCGAGCAGACGGTTGCTAAATTGCCGAATAAAGTAAAGAAAATTTTAGCTGCTAAAAAGGTAAATTTCTACATCATCAACGCTACCAAGCTAGCTCGCGAGATCGGGCTGAAAAACCGCACGAACACCATCATGCAGTCGGCGTTTTTCAAGCTCGCAGACATCATCCCGTTTGCCGACGCGCAAAAATACATGAAAGAGTACGCGCACAAAGCCTACGCCAAAAAGGGCGAAGCGATCGTGGAGATGAACTACAAGGCCATCGATATGGGCGCGGACGGGCTGGTTAAGGTCGCGGTCGACCCTAGCTGGGCAAATTTGAC
>CALCKS010000120.1 GCA_937965895.1 uncultured Campylobacter sp. | reverse complement strand
TGGGATATCTCTTCTCATGTCATTAAATTTTTATAATTGTTTGTCTTTTTAATTAGCATCAAATCTACAAAATTTTAGTCATTTAATCAGTAAGTCTGGATGATAAAAAGGCTGAAAATGGATTAAAATTTAGCGGTAAATGTAGATAAATTTACCGCCGCAAGGATAAATTATTTTCCAGTTGGGTCTAAGCCATCTAAGATGTAATTTACTTCATCATCGCTTAGCTCGTAGTGTAAAAATTCTTTATAAAATTTCTTTGTCTCAGCTGCTATATCTATATCTTTAAAAATTTCAGGATGTAATATCTTAGCCGCCCATAAAATTTGCAAAGCTCCCTCGGCGCCGTATCTATCCCAGCTAAAAACGCCGGTAGGATTTACGTAAACTCTTTTATTTTTTACAGCGTTAGTATCTGCGTAGATAGGATTTTCGTATATTTTTTTCAAAATTTCTGGAGCTTTGGCTCTGCCTATGATGATGACATCAGGGTTCATATTTGGTATCTCTTCAGCATTGATTTCAAGCATATTTCCTGCTTTTTGAACCGCGTTTACTCCGCCTGCGACCCTTATCCACTCGTCTATGATCGTATTTGCGCCGTCAACCTTAAATAAATTCTTGCCGTCTGCTATGTGAAGTACTTTAGGTCTATCTGACGCAGCGATCTTATCCGTTTTGCTTAGCGCTTTTTAAGGTTGCCGTCAAAATACTCGTTAAATTTCTCCGCGATCTTCGGCGCGTCGCCTCCTATGACTTCTGCCATTATAGATACGCTTTTTTTCATATCCGCATGATTGGTAAATGACGGATAAAGCACGGTAAAGCCGTTTTTGGTTAGCTCTTCTTTGTTCTTTTTATCGGCGGCTATGACGACGTCTGGGCTTAGTTTGATTAGCTCTTCTACTTGTAAGTCTTTTCCGTTTACGCCGTTTGGAATGCTTGAAATCCTAGGATAAATATGCGCAAACCATTTGTTGTTTTTGATAAGATCGGTAGTCGCTACTATCTTGTCCGCGCCGCCTAGCATTAATATGATTTGATTATTCGCATACCAAAGCGTAGCGATCTTTTCTACTTTTGCGGGAACTTTTACGACGTTGCCAGTAATGTCCTTAACGTCTCTAAACTCAGCTGCATTAAGCAAAAGGCTTGCAAACAGCACTACTAAAGCCATGAAAAATTTTTTCATTTTTTCTCCTTATGTTAAATATATATTTTTATATATAAGTGCTAATACTATATATTATCGCCTTAATAAACAATATCTTTACAATATAAATTTCTAATTTAGAGCTTTAAAATTTATGAGCGAATGTGGATTTTTATCTATTATTGATAGATTAAATTTATGGCAAGAACTCCCCTTTTTGCACTGGGCAAAAAAGGGAGAAAAAGAGAGATTATTTCTCAAAAGCTTTTTGCAAGCTAAACGGAAACGCCTGATAGCCCATAGCATTTGTCATCTTTATCTCGATGCTTGGCTCTTTTGCACCCCACTCAAACT
>CALCKS010000119.1 GCA_937965895.1 uncultured Campylobacter sp. | reverse complement strand
TGATGGCCTTATGCAGCCTATCGGCGACGACGATGCCGTGATATACGACAAATACGAGCTCTCAAAGCACGAGGTTTTTAAAATTTTAAAGCAGAAATTTGAGGCGTTAAACGCACAAAAAAGCGAAAATAAGAAAAAGTAAAATTTACGCGAACGCAAAAAGGGCCGCCGTGAAAGAGGAATTTGAAATAGCCCGTAAAAGAGTCACAATCTACCGCATTAAAGCGCAAAATTTAACGCTAAAGGCGGATGATGACGGTTTGCAAAACGCAGGTGCACCGATAGTATTTTATAGCGCGTTTGCGAACGAAGCAGACGATATCGCGCGAGCTTTAAGCGAGCTTGATGGCGTAAATCTCACGCTCGCGGCAGTGGGCGGACTAGAGTGGAGCTCCGAAATGACGCCATGGCCGATGCCTGCTCTTTTTAAGAAGGAGCCACCTTTTGAGGGCGGGGCGGATGAGTATTTGCAAACGCTAACGCAGCAGATCGCGCCTGCCGTGCTGGCAAAAACGGGCGATGCGGCGTGGCTAGGGATCGCCGGGTACTCGCTAGGCGGGCTTTTCGCGCTTTATTCGCTTTATAAAACGCCTATGTTTACGCGCGTCGCTAGCGTTTCGGGCTCGCTTTGGTATAAGGATTTTCGCGAGTTTGCGCTGGGCTCGCATCTTGCGGGCAAGCCGGAGCGTGCGTATCTCTCGATCGGCGACCGCGAGAGCATGAGCAAAAACGAATACCTAAAAACGGCGCTAGACGCCACGCGCGATATTGCCGCACACTTTGATAGGTTGGGCGTCGGAAGCAAATTTGAACTAAATCCGGGCAATCATTACGCAGACGAGATAGGGCGCACGGTAAAGGCTCTAGTGTGGTTAGTCGACGGTTAAATTTAACTCTAAATATGCCGCAAAATCGCCGTCAAATTTGAAAATTTAGCCGCAACAGAAGTTAAGATGGCGGGCTAAATTTGCTAACGGACGGCGTTAAATTTAAATTAGAAATTTGAACACACTATAATAAGGTAAAGTATCGCTAGAAGGATTGTGGTCGCAACTGCTAACAAAAGCAACGAAAATTATAAAAATTTAGGTGCAGAATTTTTCGCTTAGACGAGGCGGATTTTAATTTTTAAGCGCAGATAGAACATATAGTTCATCGAGCTAAAAATTAAA
>CALCKS010000118.1 GCA_937965895.1 uncultured Campylobacter sp. | reverse complement strand
CATTTCACTTTTAATGAAGGGGTCGCTGGTTCGAGTCCAGCACAGGACACCATTTATTTTTGTTAAATTTGGGTCGCTTAGCTCAGTTGGTAGAGCGCCACCCTTACAAGGTGGATGTCATAAGTTCGAGTCTTATAGCGACCACCATTTTAGGTGCAGCGGTAGTTCAGATGGTTAGAATGCCGCCCTGTCACGGCGGAGGTCGCGGGTTCGAGCCCCGTCCGCTGCGCCATTTGCCTCGTTAGCTCAGTTGGTAGAGCATATCACTCTTAATGATGGGGTCGTAGGTTCGAGCCCTACACGGGGCACCACGATTTATTTTATCATTGTTGGCCCTTTCGTCTAGCGGTTAGGACACCAGCCTCTCACGTTGGTAACACGAGTTCGATTCTCGTAAGGGTCACCATACTTATAGAGAAATATTTAAACGCTAATCTATCGATTCCTTAGGGTTGATATAATTAGCCTGCAAAGCCATTAAACCTACTAAATTCTCATTGGCTTATTTAACTCTTTTAGTTGCCTTTAAAACCTTATATAAATATAAACAAAACGGTATTGAAATAAAATTTTAGCCTCAATCCAGATACAATCTCAATACCAACTAAATATCCACCTAATAACAAAAACACGCACAACTAGTTACAAAAAAACACCATACCAAAGCATAGAATAAAAACTATAAAGACATATTTAAGTAACCAAGTGATGCAAAATAACCTCAAAAAATACAAATAGGAAACTATAGATACCCTACGGTTTGAAATATTTGTCGTCAATTAAAATTATAGCTATCAAGCCAAAAAGTTAGAAATACCAAAAGTATTTTTGACATAAAATTTAAAAACCATCCTAGTGTGGTCACAACAAACTCAACAATCAGACCACAACCAAAAAGCCGTATTGCTTTCCAACGGCTAACAAAGCGCTATATGCCTTTTTTACTTTCAACTACACTATTGGTTAAAATAAGAAACCATAATAAAGAACCACTTATACGCAAAAAACTTAAGACACTAGCAATATGATTACTATTGGTATTAGCAAGCACAAGCAAATAGAAGAGCGTAAAAGTATATCACGTAGCTAGCGCTTTTACGTAAGCTACAAAGCTAACAATGCAAGCTTTTTACCTAAAATACAGTACAAAACATATGTCTACCGTATATTTTTACATTATTATACATACTATTTGCAGGTTTATCATTTTGATATCTTTAAATACTTTTTATACTTATAGTTTTTCTCGTATCTCAAATTTGTTTATTTTGTCTGATGGCACCAAAGATATTCCTGATTATTTAGCCTGAGTAAGATTATTGATAAACCACAGTCATATTGCCGGTAGTTGGGGCTACGGTTATAGTGGCTTGTCTATTTCGCGTTGAAACCGTGATCGTACAAGGTGTTTGATAAAAAGAGCTATTGATTGCATCGTTTCCATAGCCTCTTATTGCATTTCTTGCGTCTAAGATGCGCCCGAACTCATCAAAACCTATAAGATGAATAGGATCTGGTGCGTAAACAACAGGACAGTTGATGTCTGCAGCAGTTATTCCATATCTTCTGTCTAATACCCCGAATATTCTTTCTCCAGTGCTTCTATTTGTTATAGTATAGCGATCGCCAGCTATTGCGATAGTCCATCGTCCCGTATGCCACGTTGGGCTACCTGGGTTCGTTGTCGGATCTACTTTACTGTCTTGCATCGCCAGCAGCTGAGTTCTTCTTACTGTAGCCATGATATCGTCAACAGCCGAACCTATATGGTCTTGCTCTAATCTAGGCAAAGCCGCCATAGCCAAAATACCTATAACGACGATAACAACGACCAGTTCTAGCATAGTAAAAGCTCTTCTTGCCGAAGCAGTCGCTTTTCGACATATTTTTTCTTGCTTAAAAAATTCGTTAAATTTATTCATTTTTACTCTTTTTTAATTTTTACTATGGGCGATTTTACAACCGCGATCATAAAATCAAGCTAAATTTTACATTTTATACAGACCAAGCCTATCCTTCGCCGCTTGCGTGATGTCCTCTTCGTAGTCATAGTATTCAAACGTCGCACCATGCTGAAACGCGCCGTTTAGGATATCGCCGCTTTGGCGATTTTTGAGGTCTATCTCGGCGATCTTAAAGCCATCCAGCGTCTCGCAAAACTCCCTCAGGCGCGTCGGCGGATTTTTGAGCTTTGTAAATAAAAAGCAAAATCCGCTCCCGCCGTTTCGCCCTACTCGTCCGCGCAGCTGATGCAGGCTCGCTAGCCCCAGCCTTTCCGCCCCAACGATCACGATCGTGCTAAGCCTTGGCAGCGAGATGCCGACCTCAACAACCGTCGTCGAGAGCAGCACATCTCCGCACTCGCGAAATTCGCGCAGCACCCGCTCTTTTTCCTTATCCTTACCGTGCGTGACGTAGACGTTTGCGAAATTTGCTCGCCAAAACCCCTGCGCTTCCTCTAGCCCCTGATAGTTCGAGTTTTCGCTACTTTCGACCAGTGGATAGATCACGGCGACCTGCTTACCTTTGGCGATTTGAGCCTTGATATGCGTTAGCAGCTCGCCAAAGTCCGCGCTTTGTAAAATTTGCGTATGGATGTGCTTTTCAAAAGGCATCTGCTTTAGAAAGCTAAATTCTGCAAAGCTGCTTTGTATCATGCTTAGCGTGCGCGGTATCGGCGTTGCGGAAAACTGCACGACGTGAGCCCTAGTTTCATCCGCCTTTTTTGCCTGCCGTTTTTGGGGTGAGATTTCAGTCAAATTTGACCGCTCACCGCCCTCAAATTTAACCTCAAATTCACCGTCCGCCCCGTCAAGCTGCAAGTCTCGCCCAAGCCCTCCGCTAGCTAGAGCATTGATTTTCTCGCGCTGATTTGAGCCAAAACGATGCTGCTCGTCTATCATAACAAGCGGTGCAGCCGGCAAATTTTGATACAGCAAAACATGCGTGCCGATGATGAGATTTACGCCGTTAAATTCTGGTTTATCGCCGCTTTTAACAAGCAAGACGCGCATAAAATCAGGCAACAAACGCGCCGCCTCTGCGTAAATTTGCTCGGCTAGTATCGACGTGGGAGCCATGATGAGCGCAGGGCTGGGATAGACGCTAAGCGCGGCAGCTAGCATAACAAGCGTCTTACCGCTGCCCACGTCGCCCATCACGACGCGCCGCATCGCCTCCTCGCCGCTAAAGTCCGCGCGCAAATCAGCGATAGCGTTTAGCTGATCGGAAGTCGGCGCAAACGGCAAATTTTTAAGCCAATCCGAGATATCAAAAAGCTTGATTTTAGGCGCCTTAAAGTGAGTTTTTTTAGCGTTTAGCTTTTTTAGGTAGTTGTAAATTTCGACGAATTTTAACACGTCCGCGCTCGCTTTTTCTCGCACGAGGGCATCTAGTATCGCTACGCTTTTTTCATCACCTCGGTGCAAATCAAGCAAAAACTCAGCCTCCTTAGGCGCGAGTCCCGCCTCGATCAAATTTGGCAAATTTACGTATTTTTGAATCAAATTTTTAAACGAATCGTCTCTGAGAGAGAGTTTGTATTTGGGTATGATTTCGTTTATTTTTGTGACGATTTTTGGATTTGTTAGCTGCCACGAGCCGTAGGCGTAGGCGCATTTGCCGCTTACAAATACGCTTTTGCCGACCTTAAATGCGCCGTGATGCCAAGGCTTGGCATTAAAAATCACGATCTTTACGCTTTGCTCCCACGCCTCGCACCAGCATACGGCGTGTAGCATCCCGCCCTGGCGATACGCGCTTTTTATCTCTACGGCGACGCTCACGTGCCCGTCTTTTGGTGCGGCAGCCAGGCTCGTATCCTCGAAGCTTTTAGGAAGCTTTAGCGCGAGGTCGAGCAGAGTGGTTACGCCGATTTTTTTTAGATTTATTCTGTCTTTTTCATCAAATTTCATTGTAAAGCACGGCAAAACTGAGCTTTTCTATCTCTGTATGCTCCGCGATAAACGCGTTTAGCTCGACAAGCTTTAGCTTCGAGATTTTTTCTAGCTCGTCTTTAAAATTTCCTAGTTTAAAGCCGTTATAAAACTCGCTCTGAGCGATGTTTAAGCGGTTAAAAAGCGTCTCTTGGCGTAGCGGCTGCGAGCCTAGCAAAAATCTTTTAGCCTGCGCTAGCTCGCCTGCCTTTACGCCGTTTTTGACGAATTTTACAAATTCGTCTTTCACGACCGCGACTGCCTCGTTCCTGCTTTCGTTTTTGGTTTGTAGATAACCCCAAATTTGAGAATGACTAAGCGCAAATTCGCTCCTAGCATACGCCGAATACGCCAGCCCTCGCTTCACGCGGATCTCCTCCATCAGCCTACTGCCAAAGCCGCCTTCGCCCAAAATAAACGTCGCGACTTTGGCCTTATATCGCTCCTCGCGGGAAACGTCAAAAGGCGCGCCAAAGTAAATATAGGCTTGCTCGCTAGGTTTGATGATGGCTTTTTCGCCGCATTTTTCATCGGTTTTTAGCAGCTTTAGTTCGCGCGCTTTGCCTTGCTTTAGCGAGCTTAAAATCTCGTCTAAATTTAGCTCCCCCGGCGTCACTTCGCCGCCGAGCACTACAAATAAATTTGCCAAATCAAGCTTGCTAGCGATGAAATTTTTAACGTCCTCTAGCGTGATGCTCTCCACGCTTTGCTTCGTGCCGATGCTTGGCCTTGCTAGATTCGTACCAGGATACAGCAGCCCGTTTAGCGCGACCCTAGCTAGATAGTCGTAGTCGCTCTCGTTGCTAGATATCTCGCCCAAAGTCAGAGTTCGCACCTTTTCAAAGCTTTTTTGGCTTAAATTCGGCTCCTCTAAAAGCTCTTTTAGCTTAGCAAGCGCAAAAGAAAAGTGCTCCTTTAGGCAGTTTAGCTCAAACGCAAACGTCTCAAATCCCGCGCTCGCGTAAAGGCTGATCGCGCGCGTTTCAAGCTCTTTGGCAA
This sequence comes from uncultured Campylobacter sp., assembly GCA_937965895.1. Classification (GTDB taxonomy): domain Bacteria; phylum Campylobacterota; class Campylobacteria; order Campylobacterales; family Campylobacteraceae; genus Campylobacter_A. The sequence continues at coordinate 1,255 of CALCKS010000118.1, read as the reverse complement.
AGCCCGCCGCGCCCTTGCTTAGCGTTCCTTCGTCGAAAATTTTAGCGACGAATTTAGCAAGTCCGGCCTTCTCCTCCGCGCAAGCTCCGGCAACTTTGAAAATAAGCTTTAGACTCACAGCGGGTAGGGTTTTGCTCGCCTCGTAGACGGCTGGGATTTGTAAATTTGCGGCTTTTAAATTTATGATTTTCATCAATAAAACCTTTCTAAAATATCGTAATTGGTATTGCGTTTGGCGGGTTTTTCGCCGATATCTTTGATGAGGCGTATCATCTCGTCTTGATTCATGCGGTAGCTAGCGCCAGCGGCCTTGACGACGTTTTCCTCCATCATCGTGCTACCTAGGTCATTTGCGCCAAACAGCAGCGCCAGCTGCCCGATGTAGCTGCCCTGCGTGACCCAGCTGCTTTGGATATTTGGCACGTTGTCTAAAAACAGCCTAGAGACCGCAAGCAGACGCAAATAACGGTTCGAGCTTTGCTTTTTGATCTCGGGACGTTCGGCGGCTAGGCGAGTGTTTAACCCCTGAAAGCTCCACAATATAAACGCTCTAAAGCCGCCTGTAACGTCTTGCAAGCTCCTGATATGCTCCCAGTGCTCCACGATCTCGCGCGTGGTTTCGACGGTACCAAACATCATCGTAGCAGTCGTCTTTAGCCCCTCCTCGTGCGCCTCGCGGTGGATGCGCAGCCAGGTTTCTACGTCGCATTTTTTAGGCGCGATCACGTCACGGACGCGGTCGCTGAGTATCTCGGCCCCGGCGCCGGGCATCGAGTAGAGTCCTTTTTCTCGCAGCCTACACAGCACCTCCCTCGTGCTGATACGCGAAATCCTCGCGATATAGTCGATCTCGACCGCGGAAAATCCGTGAATCGTGATACTTGGATATTTTTTTGCTATAAACTCCACGAGATCCTCGTACCACTCGATTTTTAGCTTCGGGTGTACGCCGCCTTGAAACAAAATTTGCGTCCCGCCGATAGCGATGAGCTCCTCGATCTTTTGCCCGATCTCGTCAAAGCCCAGCACATAGGCGTCCTCGTCCTTGTGATCGCGGTAAAACGCGCAAAATTTACAGTCCACCCAGCACGCGTTCGTGTAGTTGATGTTTCTATCCACGATAAAGGTCGTGACGCCGTCAGGGTGCAGCTCGCGCTTGCGCGCTAGAGCCATCGCTCCAAGCTCGTTAAGCTCGGCATTTTCTATCAAATTTACCGCCTCGTCTACGCTTAGTCTAGTCAAATTTTTCCTTTAA
>CALCKS010000117.1 GCA_937965895.1 uncultured Campylobacter sp. | reverse complement strand
CTTGCTTTTCCTTCCATACATATATGGTTAAAGTGTGTCCGTAGTTAGAGCGTATATGACGGCAAATGCTTCGCCATTTATCTAACCTCTTTTCCCAAGGATTATAATCGCCTATCTGAAATTTACAATGTATTATTATACTTCCTTTAGTTTTATTATTTCTACGCTCGCCGAAGTTTTTAGCGATTATTTCCAAAGTTCTTTTATATCTATGAACATCCGGATAAAAGTAGGGGTCTATTATCGTGAGCTTTTTGGCGTATGATACTGCGGCGGAAAAGATTTTTTCTAGCTCTTTTTCAGATTTTAGTTTAGTTATAGAGCCGCCATAGCCGTACTTATCGCCTATATCCATATTTTCTAGATCTTCCAATGCAAAAGTGCGATCAGTCTTTTTATAAGAAAAAATAGAACTTATACTTCTAATGCTGTTTATGCTATCGGCGATTTTAAGCCAATCATCTTCGGTTTGCGGCTCTGCTCCGCTTTTGGGCTGAAATTCTATCCTTTCTCTGTCCTTAAGATATTCTATCAGTTTTAGTAGCTGGTCTTTATGTCTAGCGCAAGAAGATATATTTGATAAAACGCATTTAATCCAGTCCCTGTTTTCCAAAGATAGGACAAAGCCGCTTCTGCTTATATTTTCCAAAAGAGATTTAAGATTGTAAAAATTACTTACGGACATATTGCTTTCTAAAAACACCTCCGGAGTTAAGAATATCTCTTTTAGCATTTTTTACTCAAACCTCTCTTTGTATCCCTCTTCAAAAAAACCGTTAGGCCAGGCGTCAAGCAAAGTCCCATCCTCATCAAGTTCGAGCTCTTTGACGTATGTTTTCTCGCCGTTGTTATCAACGTAAAGTAAACATATATCATCAGGAGTTATGTATAGTTCATCGTTTTTGCTTATTTTACCTTCACTGGAGTATCTTAGCCTTCTCATTATGCGAAGCAATATATGCTCGCTATGCGTTTCTATAAAAAAATTATTTTTGTTGTTGTTTTTAGACCGTATAAACTCGTCCGCCATCTCACACTGAACGGCAGGGTGTAGATGTAGCTCCGGTTGCTCTATAAAGATACTGCTATTATCAAGGGCCATACAACTAGCCAGTATCGGCAAAGACTGGGATATCCCAAGCCCCATATCCCTAGGGCTCACAAACACCCCTGTTCTTAAATCCAAAAATTTTAGCTCTTGAATATCCGGCTCTACTAATTCCTTTACATTTTTAGGATCGTCGACTTTATAAAATTTTTCTACTTCTATCTTGTAGGTTGATTTTAGCTTTTTGTCGTCCGATAGCCATACATTAAGTTTTTCTCTTGAGTCTTTATCAAGTAGTATCTTTTGCCATATCTCTTTACTGGAATGCACCTTGTCGTAGCTTGCCGTATCACTAAATTTATCAAAGATAAGGTCTTTTCTCTCGGGATAAAATCTAAGCGGAGAGAAATACTGTATCGCTTCCTTGTATCTATAGTTATTGAGTCCTTGGAATATACAAAGAGCTACATTTCCAAGCAAAGCGCCGATACCTTTACTTTTATCAAATTCGGTTAAGATGTCGTGTATGTTTTTGTGTTTTATTTGTTCTCCACACCATGCATACATACCTTCATCGCTTTTACCCAATACAATGCCTTTGTCATCTATAATTGTTTCGCTAACATCCTCATCGTTTTCATTATAATCTGCGATATCTTTTACTGTTTTTACAAAGGGATGCTCTTCATAGGGCTGTATAAGAAAAAGCCTGCTTGTCGTATCTATTCTTTTAAACGAAGACAAATCACATAAGCATTCGCCTGAATTAAGCATAGGTCGTATTCTTGCGTATTTTTTGGAATTAATCATTATAAATATATCTTGTTTTAAGAAGCCTTGATGCAACCCTGAGTTGACTTTTATTCCAATTTTTTCTATACCATAGTTATTCTCAACTATGCCTCTTAGTTCGTCTATATCTATGTTGGCGTCTATGCTTATGTCTTTATGTTCTCGCATAAATCGCTCCAACCCGCCTTTTTCGCATATAAGCCGAAATAAATATTTTGGATCTAGGTTTTTTGAGCCTTTCTCGTACCGCACTTCAAAGCGTTCAAGACACTTGGAATACAAAAGATATCTTATGGACTCTTGATCTGTAAATTCATAAGCATAGGTTATTGATCTATCAGTATCGTGCTTATGGATAAAGTTGCCAAGCCCACCCAAGTCTAGCTCATCTCCGGCAAAATTTGACTTTTTAAGATTTATATCTCCGCCGCCTAAAAGATGTTCTCTATAGAGCATGGCGTGTAAAAAACTTGATTTTCCGGAGCTATTAGGGCCATATACTAAAGTTATCGGCTTATCTGAAAATTTCTGCAAATTTTCTCCAAATGCCTTAAAGTTATTAAAACCGACTTTTACCATTTTAGCCCCTCGATGTATTTTTTGTTTACCGTGATTATACTATAGTTTGTTTTTGACGGTCTTAAAAATTACTAGAATCAAGCGCTATGTTTTGCAACGCCTGAGCACCATAGCCATAATTATAAAAATAGTATTTAGGTATAACCTGTCAAGGCAAAACCTCTAATGATAAAATGAGCCAATATAGGATACTCTAGAATATTAAATAAATCCGAGAGAAAGAAATTTGAAAAATAAAAAATAAGAAGTTTGGGTTACCTCTCGGGTTACCTTTTGAAAGCTTAAGTCTTGAAATGTCGTATTTTAGGGAGTTTTGGATGGTGCGGATGAAAGGACTTGAACCTTCACGCC
>CALCKS010000116.1 GCA_937965895.1 uncultured Campylobacter sp. | reverse complement strand
AGGTTTGGCGGGTTTCAAATTTGATTGTAGAGCTTTTGGCTCTACTCGGCAAAAGCGACTCAAATTTCTCTATAAAACAGGCCTACTTTTGCGCCTTTTCTGCTCTCATTTCATCTAACATGGATTTTATCTTTGCAGATTCGCGCTCGCAAAATTTCTCATCGCCGCTTTGTATGATTAGCGCCGCTTGGCCCTCCTGAGCTTTTTGCAGCTCGCTAAATTTAAGCTCAAAGAGCCTAAACGCTTGTGGATCGTCTTTTAGCTGCTTGGATTTTGTTTCGTAAAGCTCGTTTAGGTAAATTTTGCTTTGCTTCACGTACTCCTCGCACGCGTTTTGAGCGCCTAAAGCCAGTGCGCCCAGAGCGCAAAATATTAATATTTTTCTCATCGTCGTCCTTTAAAATTTGCGAAATTATACACTTTTTTAGGGTTAAAATTTTATAATTTTCAAAAATTTAAAGGCGAAAAATGAGACGAAAAGACAGAGAATTAACCACGCAAGAAGGGCTTGCGATCATCGATGCGTGCGAATACGGCACGATCTCTTGCATTGGTGAGGCAGGCGAGATCTTTAGCGTGCCGATCTCGGTCGTGCGCGAGGGCGAGAGCGTATTTTTGCACGGCGCTCCTGCGGGTTCTAAGGCGAAGCTACTAAAAGACGGCAAGAGCGTGACGCTAGTTTGCGTGAGCTACGCGCGGGTGCCGGTTCTAACCGATGAGCAGCTAGACGCGATCAAGGATGACGGCAAGGCGCTTGGCGCAAAAGTCTTTACGACCGAGTATAAATCCGCTGTCGCTATAACCAAGGCCTATGTCGTGACGGACGAGGCGGCGAGGCTGCATGCGCTACGGCTACTTAGCGAAAAATACACGCCAAACTACATGCGAACCTTTGGCGTCGCGGCAGCTCACGGACTAAAAGCGATGAATATCTACGAGCTAAAGATCGCGAGCATAACGGCAAAGGCGAAGATTATTCGGGATTAAATTTAAGTTTTAGACGTTCTCGCAACGTCAAATTTGATTAATCTACTAAAATTTGGATAGCAACGAAGAATTTGAAAAAGATGAAAAGTCCCTCCAGGCGGAGGGATAAAAATTATTTAGGTAGCGTAGCTATAACTTGTTTCATTTGTTCAAGAGCTGGTTTGCAAGCGGCCTCTTGAGAGTCTTTCGGTAGCTGAGCAAACTGAGCTTTTTGGCTCTCATAAGTAGGTTTCATAGCTGCCATTTGAGGGTTGTCCTTTGCCTTCTCTACGAACTCGTCTACTAGTTTAAAATACTCCTCGCAAGTAGGTGAAAGCTCTGCTGCTGCGGCAGATACGCCCATA
>CALCKS010000115.1 GCA_937965895.1 uncultured Campylobacter sp. | reverse complement strand
CGCTTAAATTTGCGACTTTATAAATTTTCTGATTTATGAGCGCGGAGGCTTTTTTTAGGTTCGCCACGCTCGTTTTTACCTCGAGCAGATCGCCAAGGACGGCCGGTCTTTTAAATTTCGCCCAAATCTCGCTCACGACAAAATGCCCATCCTTGCTAAAAGGCTTAACATCTGAGCCAAAAAACATCTCGCTGCGCGCCCTTTCGCAATATTTTATATAGTTTGCGTGATAGACTATGCCGCCCGCGTCGGTATCTTCGTAGTAGATTCGTATTTTCATGTTTTTCCTTTTGCCTGTAATTTTATCTTTCATGAGTCAAATTTTACCGATTTATATTTAACTTAAAAAGGCAAATTTATCCCTCGCGCGTCTTTCTCGTCGCCAGATCGCACTTGGCACCTCTAGTTATCATCAAGGACTGATCGTAAAATAAAATAAGCACCACCGAAACGCCCACGCCAAGAGCTAGCGAGACCGTCGTAGTCGTGATCGCGTTATCGAAAAATATGATTAGGTATTCGTTTTTCTTAGCGATATTAGGCTCGTTTAGAAACGAAAATAGCGCCAAGATGCCCTTATACGCGTAAACTCCGGGCACCATCGGCAAAAGTGCCGGAAATGCGATGATCTCGGCGGGCACTTTGAGCCGTTTAGCAAAGAGCATACCTAAAATCCCGCTTAAAAATGAGACGATAAGGGTGGCTACGCTGATGTTAAAAAATCCCATCTGCATGATCCAAAAGCGGCTGGCGTGTGCAAACGCCGCAAGCAGCGCACAAAATGCGAGAGTCCTTTTTGGCGGAGAGCTAGCGTAGGCAAAGCCAAGCCCCGCCACCGCGGCAAAAGCGCCGTCTATGAGAGTCGCGGTCAAAAGCTCAAACATGTAAAATCTCCGCATTGCTAAGCGAGAGCGTGATATAGACGCCCACCGCGATGCAAAGTATCAGGATGCCCGTGCTCACGGCCCTGCTGATACCCACAAGCGTGTTGTCGTTTAGGATATCAAAGACCGAGTTTATGAGAAAAACGCCCGGCATCAAAAAGAGTATCGAC
>CALCKS010000114.1 GCA_937965895.1 uncultured Campylobacter sp. | reverse complement strand
TGATATATCTGGATTAGAGGAAAATGAGCGTATTGGATATTCAAAAAGTATATATAAGGCATTAATTGAAGAATTTATTTCAAAGGCTTTGTAAGATGTTTAAAACAATTTTTATGACGTTTGTTGTTTTGATTTTACTATTTTTAGGAATAAGTGTTGATTCTTTTTATATTATTTTTAAAAGTCTATTGTTTAATAAAGATTTGTTTAGTTTATTTTCTACTTTGATAGCAGGTTTATTTGGTTTTGTAGTGGCTATAGTTCCTTTAGCGATTCATATTTTTAATCAAAATACAGATTTTATAAATAAGCTCACAGAACAAGATAGTCTTAATTTTTACATAAAACCGTTATTTGATAGATTTATATCTTTTCTAAAAAGTATGTTTTACTTGTTTGCCTTTATGTTATTTATTCTAATCATTAAAGATATTGCCTCATCTGATGTTTTTAAAGAAATTGATAAGATGATTTGGTACATTACTGCAAAAAGAGTATTAGTAATTGTGTTTTTTATAATCTATGTTTTTCTTATTAAAGTATTTTTATTTGAAATATATACCATTATAAGAGACTTGCGAAGCTTAATCCAAATATTTTTTAAAATCAAAAAAGAAAGTAATAAGGATACCAAATGACCCCCGATACTTCAGAAAATAAAATCCAGCAAAACAGCATAAATTTGCTACGAAACTTAGGCTATAAATTTATAAGCAGAGAGGAAAATTTAAAGCTTCGTGGCTCTAAATCTAGCGAGGTTTTGTTTAGGGAAATTTTAACCAAAAAGCTTAGCGAGATAAATGGCTACGAGTATAAGGGCAAGAGATATAAATTTAGCCAAAGTAGCATTTTAAAAGCAGTCGATGAGTTAGCGGGAGTTTCGCTAAACGAAGGACTAATGATCGCAAATGAAAAGATCACGAATTTGCTCTTGCTTGGCACTAGCTTAGAGGAAAATTTAGAGGACGGCACAAGAAGAAGCTTCTCTTTTAAATTTATAGATTTTGAAAATTTGCAAAACAACGACTTTTACGTAACGGAAGAGTTTGAAGTAAGCAGGGCAAATCAAGGCGAGGCGCAAAAACACAGAAGGCCTGATCTCGTGCTTTTTATAAACGGTATACCAATAGCCGTGATCGAGCTTAAAAAATCAAGCGTGAGCCTAGAAAATGGCATAAAGCAGCTTGAAAAAGAGCAGGGCAAAGATGAGATAGCGCACCTTTTTAAATACATCCAGCTAACTATCGCAACAAACGGCAGCGAGGCAAGATACGGCACAACGGGCACACCGTTTAAATTTTATAGCGTGTGGAAAGAGCAAAACGGCGCAAATGAGAGCCTAAAGGACGTGATAAAAGATAGAAAGATAAGCGCACTTGATACTACGCTTTTTGCGCTACTATCTAAAGATAGGCTATTAAGGCTAATTAGGCACTATATATTATTTGATAAAGGGGCGAAAAAGGTTTGCAGATATCAGCAGTTTTTTGCTATCGAAGAGACGCTAAAGCGAGTATCGGCGAAAAAAGAGGGCGCAAGAGCGGGCGGACTAATCTGGCACACGCAAGGAAGCGGCAAATCTCTTACAATGGTAATGCTAACGAAGCTTTTAAAGCAAATTTATCCAAACTCAAAAATCATCGTCGTAACCGACAGGATAGACCTAGATGGGCAGATACACGAAACTTTTGAAAACACGGATATAACAGCAGGCCGAGCAAGTAGCGGAAGCGATCTGATAGAAAAGCTACAAAGCGGCGTTAGCGTGATAACAACGCTCGTGCATAAATTTGAAAAGGTAAAAAACCAAAAAGTAGTGATAAGAGATGGCGATATATTTGTGCTAGTAGATGAGAGCCACCGCACGCAAGGTGGAGATCTGCATAAGGCGATGAAAAAGGCGTTGCCTCTTGCTTGTTATATAGGATTTACGGGCACTCCGCTTTTAAAGCGCGAGAAAAATAGCTTTGCTAAATTTGGCGGAGAAATTCATAGATATACGATAGATGACGCCGTCAAAGACGGAGCCGTTTTGCCGCTACTTTATGAGGGGCGATATGTGGGTCAAGAGGTGCTTGACGCTGATGGGCTAACTAGGAAATTTGATCTCATATCAAGAGAGCTAAGCGATGAGGCTAAAAGGGACTTGCAGCAAAAGTGGGCGAGGTTTGAGCGCGTGGCATCAAGCGAGCAAAGACTAGAGCTAATAGCTGTGGATATAAATGAGCATATCAAAAAGACTTTGAAAAAAAGCGGCTTTAAGGCGATGCTGGCTACTCAAAGAAAATATGACGCCATA
>CALCKS010000113.1 GCA_937965895.1 uncultured Campylobacter sp. | reverse complement strand
AAAATGCCAAAAAAGGCGCCTATATACAACGCTATAAAGGCCTTGGTGAGATGAACCCCGAGCAGCTGTGGGAAACGACGATGAACCCGGAAAATCGCCGTTTGTTAAAGATAAACATAAACGACGCCGTAAGTGCCTCAGATACGTTTAATCTATTTATGGGCGACGAGGTCGAACCACGAAGAAACTATATACAAGAGCACGCAAAAGACGTGAAACATTTGGACGTATAAATGCTAAAATCAGAACTAAAAGAACGATCAAACAGGTTTAAAACCGCGCTCGAGATATCCTCGATATTTATTTTCAGCGTTATTATTTTGATCTATATTTTCGTTAAAAAAGACGATATAAATTTTGACGCCGACGATGTTATTTTGATCACCATTTTGGTTCTATGTCAAGTTTATTTCACGGCCTATAAAATTTACCAGAGCTTTCAAACAAGCGTGCTTGATCAAGTAACAAAAGCCTATAATAGAGACGAAATTTTAAGACTTTTATCAAAGCAGGCTTCTAAATTTAAAGGCAAAAACGGCGGAAATATGCTAATGCTAAAGATAGAAAATTTAAACGATATAAACGAGCGTTATAGCTTTGTTAGCACCGATATTTTGCTCAAACGACTAGTCGAGCGACTGGAGAAATTTTTAAACGAAAAAGTGTCTAAAAATACGCTCATCGGTAGATATTCAAACGAATATTTTCTAATCTTTTGCGAGAGTAAAAGTACCGAGCTTATCCATCTTTTAAACGTTTTTGAAAAGAGCATTTTGAGCGACGGAATCTACAATATCGAGCTAAAGATCAAATTTGACGCTATCGACATAAATCACTCGGCAAGCCTCAAAAACTCGGTCTCATATCTCATTCAAAAGCTAAACGAGAGCGATAGCGAAGATAAAGTGGACATCACGGACGATCTTGAAAAAGACGTATGTAACTGCATCGATATGCAAAGGTTTATCTTCCAAACTCAGCTCGTTAAAAGCCTTCGTTTCGGGCAAAATTTAAAAAATATCATCGTAAAAGTCTATACCGATAAACAAGGGCTCGTCTCAAAAGCAAAGGTGCAAAATATCGCGAACAAAAATGGCTATGAGGTGCTTTTTGACATAAACGTTATCAAAAAGCTATCCGAGCTTAAATTTAAAGACGAAGATCCGATCGTGATTGAAATTTCGTCGGTCTCGATTAGAAATTTGAAATTTACGAATTTTATAAAAGAGTTCGTACAGCTAGGCAAAATCGATCCAAACCGCGTTATTTTCGAGTTTAGCGAGAAGCTGGTATATGATGAGATAAATAGATTTAGAGAAATTTTGACGGAGTATAAAAACCTAGGTTTCCGCTTTGCGCTTAATAAATTCGGCGGTAACAACGCGGGCTTTGAATATTTTAAATATTTGCCGATAGATTTCGTTATCTACGACATCGAATTTAACAAAAATATCAAAAATGACAAATTTAAAACGCTGTTAGAAAATCTAAATTTGACCGCAAAAAGAGTAGGCGTAAAATCCATCGTGAGATTTGTGGAAGACGACGAGTTTTACAACATCGCGGAGCGCTATCAGACCGACTTCGCGCAGGGCTTTTTCATAGAGAAGCCAAAAGAAATTTAAAGGAAAAAAATGCAAGAAAATGAGGTCGTAGAGCCAAAATACGGCGAGAAAATAATAAGCGAATTTGACGTAGAAAAAGACCTGGAAATCTGGGAAAACAAGCACGAACGTGACTATAAGATCAAAATAACGCTGCCGGAGTTTTGCTGCTTATGTCCGCGCTCGGGGTATCCTGATTTTGCGACGATATATCTTGAGTACGTGCCGGCTAAATTCGTCGTCGAGCTAAAAGCGATCAAACTTTACATCAACAGTTTCATGACGCGCAATATCAGTCACGAAGATAGCATAAACGAAATTTACGGCGTTTTAGAACGAAAGTTGGCTCCAAAATGGATGAAAATCACGGGAGACTTTAACCCGCGCGGCAACGTCCATACCGTGATCGAAATTTGCTCGGACGAGATAATCAAAAAAACGCAAGAACAAAGCTTCGAAGCGCCTAAATTTGAAAAATTTACGCGAGATAGCGACCGAAGTTTTGGTATAGGCGGTTACGGCGGACGCGAGTCTAAATTTAGCAAAGACGGCTTTCGCGGTAAGAGTTTCGGAGCCGATAAAAGAGATGCAAAAACCGGCGATAGAAAACCTCGCGCGAGTAAAGATAAATTTGATGACAAACCGCGAAGAACAGGCAATAAAGATGGCTTTAAAAAGCCTGAATTCGCCGGCGAAAAACGCGCTCGCGTCGTAAAAAAATCGGACGATAAATGATAAGCGCACAGCTGATCGAGCATATTTTTAAGGCTGCGTCCATCTCGCGCTGGAACGACTATCCGAAGATGACGAATTTAGTCGAGCTTGATAAGCAGGCGCATAAATTTATCATCGCGTATTTCATCGCAAAGCTCGAGCATAATGCCGATATGAACTACATCATCGAGGCGGGTATTTTCGAGTTTCTCGCGCGAGTAGTGGTCACGGATATACGCCCGGACGTTTTTCATCAAATGCAAAAAACCAAAAACGAGCAAATCAACGCTTGGGTGTTAACGATCCTAGAAGGGCTCGTAAAGGACGTCGAGGGCGGTAAATTTTTAGAGCGGATGCGCCGCTATCTCACGCACAAAGACAAGGCTCACGCCAAAGAGCGTCTGATCCTAAAGGCCGCTAGCTACCTCGCGACGCGCTGGGAGTTTTCGATCGTCTATCAAACGAGCAAATTTTTAAGCGACATAGACGAGCTAAAAGCGCGCGTGGAGGAGGAGCTGGAGGATTATTACGAGCTAATAGGCGTGCGTAAAATCGTGATGAACCAAAAGCTGGCCAAGCTAGTCGATCTAGCCGGTAGACTGCGCTTTCAAAAGCGCTGGGCGCAAACACCGCGCATCCCTGAAACGGCGGTTTTAGGCCATATGTTAGTCGTGGCGATTTTGAGTTATTTTTACTCGCTTGAGGTTAAGGCCTGCAAATCAAGGCTAGAAAATAACTTCTTTTGCGCGCTCTTTCACGATCTGCCCGAGTCGCTAACGCGCGATATCATTAGCCCCGTAAAATACGGCATCGAAGGGCTAAACGAGATAATCAGCGAATACGAAATGCGCCTGATAGATGAGAAAATTTTACCTTTCGTGCCTGAAAATTTTAGAGACGAGTTTAGCTATATCCTCGGTATCCGCATGGAAGGCGGCAAATTTATCAAAAACGAGTTTGAAAATAGGATCTGGGAGAAAAAGCCTCTGCACCACGAGGGCACGATGGAGAACGTAAACGAGGATAAATTTAACGCCATCGACGGAAAAGCGCTTAAATTTTGCGATAAACTCGCAGCTTTTTTCGAGGCGGGGATCTCGATCAGCTACGGCGTGAAGTCAAACGAACTAACCGAAGGTTTTAATAATATGGATAAATTTTTTCAGAAAAATCAGAGCTTGGACGGAGTGAATTTTTTAAAAGTTTGCGATGATTTTAAGGAGCATTTTTCGCTTTTACAGGTTTAAAAAACCCTCTCTCAGATGACTGCGGCACACGCCTAGCCTAAGTGCTCTGCTGTGTTCCCACCCTGAAGCGGTGCCTAGAAGAGACATTGCACAGGTCTAAGAAAGGGCAAGAGCGATTTTACTCAAATTTTACTTAAATATATTTTAGGCGGCAACATGGGATTTGATATAAAATGTAAATTTTTGTCGTTGTTTAGGGAGTTTTTGGTCTATCACCACCGCTCGCTGGAGTTTCGCGCGAAGATATTTGCGGCTATCATCTCGGCCAAACTCAATCCTGAAGAGGACGATTTTGCAAATTTATACGATATCTCGAGCGAAATTTACGGCGGCGACGAAAACCGCAAACGCGTACTTATCGAAACCACCAGAGAGTATGTCTCCCGTATCAAACGCAAAGACCCGATGACGCTTGATAGCTTGCTCTTAGCGATCGATCAGGCTATCAGAGCGAACAAAAACTACGCGCTAAAGATCGACTTCGAGCACCTGCGCAGGCTCATCGACGCCGACGAATACGAAGGCCTCGTGCAGCAACGCGTGTATGATTTCTTGTTATACGAGGTAAAAACCTACGCACCAAACAGATAAAACGTCAAATTCGAAGGTCAAATTTCGCCTATTTTTGCTGCTTTTTTGCGGTGCTTTTTATTCGGCTTTTTATTACGGATCTGATTTTTTTGCTGAAGATGTGCTTGATGACGGCATTTACAAAGAGGTCGATATGTCGGAGGCCGGCAGCGCGACCGATATAAATTTTACCGTCAAAAAGGCCGGTATCTACGAGATAAGTTTCATCTACTCGTAAAAGCAAAAAGAGGAAGAAAACGTAGCGAAGAGACATTCCCAGATACGGCAGCGATGCGTTTACGAAGTGGTTTTGCGAGAAGTCTACGGCTGCTAAGCTGGCCGGATATTATGGTTATACGACGCAAGGCGTCCCTGAGCCAATTGGCACGAGTGAAGAGGAAAAAGCGGCCTGTACGGGCAAAAAAATCTTGCTAAAAGTAGCGCTAAAATCCATGCAAAACCGTGAAATAAGCTACGCAAAAAGCGGTGAAATAAACGATCTAAGACAAAATTTAAGTGCCCTAACCGAAACGTTTGATCTGTCAAAATACGGCGCGACTTCATGGTACAGCGCGCCAAACGGAGGCTTTGCTCACGATAAAGTTTTGCTCAGAGCAGAGCTCGAAAAAGGCGAATATAGCGTAAAAGTGCAGGCTCTAGGCGACGTGCCAGAGCTAAAAAAGATCGTGCCGTTTATTAAAATTAGCAGATATCACAACTGGAAGTAACGATTTGCGAGATTTTGCAGGCCAAATTTACCTAAATTTACTAAAAACTCCTAAGCCCTATTTTTAAATTTGAACGGATCAAATTTGGATCAAATTTAGCCTTTTCCTGCGTCAAATTTCCAAAATTTTCGCCCGTGTCGAGAAAATTTTGCAAGTAATAAACGCCTCTGTATCCGTGCTCGTACAAAATCTCGCTCATCGCCGAGATATCGTCCTCGCCCAGCAAGTCCGCATGCACCGTCGTTCTAACCTCAAATTTAAGGTCGGTTTGCAGCAAAAACTCAAGCGTTTGCAAGAAATTTTTATACAAATTTGAGCCGGTAATCTTGAGAAATTTATCTTTCGGCGCTTTAAAATCAAGCGCAATGTAGTCGATCAAATTTAGCGAGATAGCCTGCCCAAGCGCGGTCAAATTTGAGCCGTTGGTATCGACCTTGAGTGAAAAGCCGCGCAACTTTACCTCGCGAGCTAGCGGTAAAAACGCTGGGCTAAGCGTGCATTCGCCGCCGCTAAAAACCACACCGCTAAGCTTGCCTTTGCGCTTGTCTAAAAATTTGATAAACTCGGCACGGCCGATCTGTCCCGTGCCAGTGACGATAGGGACGTTGTAGCAGTAGGCGCAGCGCATGTTGCAGCCCACAAACCACGCTATACAGGCTGTTTTGTCGGGATAGTCGAGGGTCGTAAAGGGGGTGAGCGAGTAAAGCGGAAAATCAGCGTCTTTCACATTCTACTCGCAGGAGTTTAGCGGGATTTTGGCTCGCAAAATTTGACGCGTTCTTTGTGCTCGCCTTTTTTACCGAGGTTAAAGCTCTCTACCGGACGGTGGTAGCCCATTACGCGGGTGTAGACGACGCATTTGGTGCGTTTTGCTTCGAGCGAAGCTAGGATTTCTTTGTCGCTCATTTGTCACTCCTTGATAATTGATGTCAAATAGTATAGCACTTTATAGATAACTGCCGTCTTAAATTTTGAGGTGCGCCTTTGTTTTTTAGCCATTGTTAAAAGTATGGTAATATCCACGTTACGATTAAATTTAAAACAAAGGAAAAACATGACAAAAGTCAAATTTCACGGCGCGGACGTCGCGCTAAAAGGCGAAGAGGTATTCGTGGGCTCGTATGCGCCAGAGGTAACGCTCGTCGGGCAGGATCTAGGCGAGTTTAAGGTAGGCGGTAACAACGGCATCGAGATACTAGTCGCCGTTCCGTCGCTAGATACGGGCGTTTGCGCGACTGAGACGCGTAAATTTAATGAAAAAATGGCCGCGAAGCAAGCGATCAAACTAAGCGTAATTTCTATGGATCTACCGTTTGCGATGGGGAGATTTTGCTCTACGGAGGGCATCAAAAACCTAAAAGTCGGCAGCGACTTTAGAGCTAGAGAGTTTGGCGAAAAATACGGCGTAATCATCGGCGAAGGACCGCTTGCGGGGCTTTTAGCTAGAGCCGTTTTCGTCATCAAAGACGGCGTCATCATCCATAAACAAATCGTCCCCGAGATCGCGGACGAGCCGAACTACGACGCGGTATTTGACGCGATAAAATCAAGCGGAGGCTGCGGCTGCGGGTGCATGTGAGCCGCTAAATTTAAAGGCCGCGAGAGCGGTCTTTTCTGCATAAACTATCAAATTTTACGCTCAAATTTACCCTCATATTTTAATATAACGGTAGATTCTGTCTCAAATTTAACTCATATCCATAAAATTAAAATTATTTTTGCCAGCGCCAGTAGCTTAGCAGCATAGAGGTTTGGGTAAATTTAAATGCAGTAAAAGCGAGCCGTGCTTAAATTTGCCAAAAATCCAAGCAAATTTAAGCACTCACCAGTAAAATTTAATCTAAATTTTACTGACACCCCTCGCACTCGATCGAGCGATCGGCGACGTTATTTAGCTTTTCGCTATCTGGGCTTTCGGAGCGTAGATAGTAGGTCGATTTTAGTCCCAGCTCCCACGCAAGGGTGTAAATTTCGCTCAGATATCCACCGCTAGCTTTGTCTAGGCTCATGAAAATATTTAGGCTCTGGCCCTGGTCGATCC
>CALCKS010000112.1 GCA_937965895.1 uncultured Campylobacter sp. | reverse complement strand
CGACTGAGGCTCGCGTCGGTTTTGCGCAGGTTGTCACCACTGGTGCGAATGCGATGTTTAATCGCAAACAGTCCGAAAGTAATTTTTATAAAAATGCTAGTTATGTTCAACAGCAAAAAAATCAACTTATCGCTACAAAAGACCAGCAACTAGCCTATGCCAAAGCCAAAGCCGATAGTTTCAATCAAACGCTTATGTTCAAGCTTTTAACTTCAAAATTTACCGCTACCGATAAAGAGCTTTTACGTAAAATTACGGGTTCGTCTAGTATCGACATCGAGCAAATAAATAAAGTTGCTGATTTTATGTGGGTTAAAGATGATAAAGGCGATATTGTAGGACTTAGCGAAGCATTTATGCAAATGCTTAATGGTCTTGGGTATTTTCATAATAAAGTTAAAGCAGGGGGTGCGTAATGGCTGATTTAGATTGTCAAGCCGCTTTTAATCAAGAAATGAGCGCTTTAAGTGAAATTTCTAAAACTTCAAAGGATATTTTAGAGTTTTTAAAAACCCCTGAAGTTCCTAAGTCTGATACGCTTGAGGCTAAGATTGACGAAACAAACCGACTTTTAAAGCTTCTTTGTATCGGTATTCTCGGCAAGGATAAACAATAAAATGGTTGCTTTAATGTGTTGTTGTTGCGAAAAGTCGTCTTATTTCTTTGATTATCCCGAGCTTTTTCGTTTTTCTAATTATTATGAAATTGATGTTTTCGGTAATTATATAGTTGAGTGTTCTCTTTCTGCTCCTTTTTATTCTCGATTTTTTGTTAGTCAAGCTAATTATAACGTTGGCGAGGGATACGTTTCCCCTCCTTTAGATGACCCCGATAACGGCGATTGGACTTCGGGTTTTTTTAATAGCCATCGTGGGCATTCCTATAAGACGCCTTCTGCTCCTGATTTAGTTCCTATTTTTGATGACGTTCTTCGTTATTATAATTCTTTGTCTTCTCTTGATTATGGCGGTTCTGTTGTTTCTTATTTCGTTTCGTCGCCTCTCCGTCCTACTGATTTCTTTTTTGAAAATGTTTCTTTCGGTTCGGCTTTTGATTTTTTTCGTTCTCGTATTATTGATATTTACTCTGCTTGCGCTTCTGGTTCTTTTCCTCGTAATCGTTCTGAGGATATTATATTAGGTGTAAAGGTTTCTAAAAATGCCAATATATAAAATAACTCAACAACAGGGCAATAGAGTAATAACTAGCACGTTAGAGGCTAAAAGTCTTTCAAGCTTGCAAGCGTTTTTAACTGTGGTTTCAACTGCAAAGATTAAGTATATTTATGAAGTTCATTTTGAGGACGATACGACAACGCCGCCTATCGATGACTTTAACTATTACAAACAATATAAGGCTTTTTGTGCTAATTCCAACCGTCGTAAAAAGCAGGTTTTAGTCCATAACGTAAAAAAGACAATGGACGAGGACAAATTAGCCCAGCTTTGTAAAACACATTTAGAGGTTGGCGGTCTTAAAGTTGATAGCGTTACGTGTTCTTTATTTATGCAATGAGCTTCTAAAATTAATCCTTATTCCCTTAGTTTTTTTTGCCTGATTTTCTTTCCCGCCAAGCTTCAGGCGCTCTGCGCCGTCGGAGCTTGGCGTTCCTCTCTTTGTTGCTTCTTAGCTTCCTCTTTGGCTTTTTTTGATTTCCAAACCCCAACATCCTTTCCCCCTAGATGCCGCTTGCACGAGCTACCCGCAAAGCGACTTTAGCTTTTTCGTTCGTTGCTAGTTATCCCCGTTAAATCTGATTATCGCGGATTAAACTGCTGAATGGCGTCGCTTTGGCTCGTGCTAGCGTAAATCTCTGACTTTTTGGACTTGCTGGCTATCGTTAATAAAACTCGTATTTTTGGATATTTTGGCAAGCAATACAGCAATTATTAACGCTTTTTGTTACCATTCCATCGTTTATGTGCATAACGCAAAAATAAAAACTCAAAGGAGTAAAGAAAATGCTAAAACAAACCATTAAAGGCTTACGTCCTTTAACCGTTTCGGCTATTGGCGCGACTGACGGCGATACTACGGCGTTAATTAGTCTTATGGCCGGTAAAGTAGAAAAGTTTAAAAACGTTGGCGAGGGTGGCACGGCGGTCGTCGCAATTCCTAGCCCTTTAAATAA
>CALCKS010000111.1 GCA_937965895.1 uncultured Campylobacter sp. | reverse complement strand
AGGTCGGGAGCTTTAAAATTTTTAAAAAGAGAATTTTTCTCATGGCGCCGATACACCATCATTTTGAGATAAAAGGCTGGGTGGAAAATAAAATCATCGTGAGATTTTGGCTCATCGCCGTTTTGGCAAATTTGATCGCCATGACGGCATTAAAAATCAGGTAAATTATTGATGCGCGCGCAAATTGAACCAGACTTTGAAACGGCACGGAAAAGATACGACGCAATTTTAAACAAAATTTTAGCTTACACAGACTACTGTGACGCATGCGGTGATCCTGACGGCGCCAAATACCGTAACCTAGAAACAGAGTTACACGCAATCACGGGCAAAGATATGAGCAAATTTGACCTTTGGGAATGGTGGGAGTCCGAAGGAGCTGAAAATTTGGCTTTTGATATCGCGCTTCCTGAACCAAATTTGGTACCCGATATCACAAAAAACGAGTTGCTCGAGATCGTAGAACGGATGACGAGTTTTGAGCTACGCGAAACTGGAGACGAGTTTTTAGATGCTTTTTATAACCGCCCAAACTTTACTCATAACGGCGGATATTTTACAGAATTTTTAAGGCTAAATTTTCAAGATACTTATGATTTTAAGCTTTTTATGAGATGTAAGCGCAATGGCGTAATGACTGAGCTTAGCGCGGATGAGATAACTAAAATTTTATGGGACAAAAGGGGAGAAAAATGAGAAAATCGCTATTTGGCTACGGTGGCACGACGCGCGCGATCGCAAAAAACTTCGCAAAAGACTGCGGCTGGGACATCTACGACGATAAATTTAGCGAGATCTTAAGCGACGAATGGGGCAACACGTTACTGCCGCCAAACCTTTTCGTGCCAGAAAAAAGCAGCCTCGAGATCCCAAGCCCCGGCTTCCCGCCGAGCCACGAGCTGGTCAAAAAAGCGCAAAATCTCATCAGCGAATACGACTATTTTTATAAAATTTACGGCGACAAAATGCCGTTTACCGTCTGGATCAGTGGCACGAACGGCAAAACCACGACGACAAAGATGACGCAGCACCTGCTGGCGCGCCACGGCTCCGTCATGGGCGGCAACGTCGGAGTTCCGCTCGCAGACCTAGATCCAACCGCCAAAATTTGGATACTCGAGACCAGTTCCTTTACGATGCACTATACAAACGCCGCGACGCCCGGCATCTACACGCTTTTACCTATCACGCCCGATCACCTCAGCTGGCACGGCGATTTTGTCCAGTATGAGCGCGCCAAGCTAAAACCGCTAGCGACGATGAGTG
>CALCKS010000110.1 GCA_937965895.1 uncultured Campylobacter sp. | reverse complement strand
AAATTTTGCGTATCTTGCGGGATATCGTAAAACTCCGCGTGCATCTTGTGCTGCGTGATATCCTCGCTCTCCACACCTTTAAACGTCCCCGCGCCCACGTGCAGCGTGAGGTAGGCTATCTCGCGGTTTTTTGCCAGCTTGTCAATCATCTCGTCGCTAAAGTGCAGGCTCGCCGTCGGAGCCGCCACCGCACCTTCGTTTTTAGCAAATACGCTTTGATACCAGCTCTCGTCGTCTTTGGTGTCGCTTCGCTTGATATATGGCGGCAAAGGCACGTGGCCGATGCGAGATAGGATTTTATAAAGCGCAACCGTATCCAAAAGTTCGCCGTTTTGGCTAAATTTGACCGTGCGCGAGCCGTCGTCAAAGAGTTCGCAGACCTCGGCGGTCAAATTTTCGCCAAAATTTAAAACGCTGCCCGTGCGAACCTTGCCTTTTATATAGACGCTAAATTTGCCGTCCGCTAGCGGAGAGTTTAGCAAAAGCTCCGTCTCGCCGCCGCTATCTTTTTTGCCAAAAATTCGAGCCTTTACGACTTTGGTATCGTTAAAAATAATATCGCAAGGCGGTAAAATTTCAGGCAAGTCGCCGAATTTTAGATGGGATATTTTTTCGCTAGCTCGCTCGTAGACTAGCAGCCTTGCGTCCTCTTTTGGAAAGGTTGGGAAATTGGCGATTAGCTCCGGCGGTAGCTCGTAGTCGTAGGCGTCAAGCGAGTTAGGATTTAAAATTTGACTCATTTGGCTAGCCTACTTGATTTCATAGTTATTCGTCCTCTTTTTCTTCGTCGGTTTCCTGCTCTGGCTCTTCGTTTTTAGCTGGATTTACGCGGGCGGCTATAAAGATAGAAAGTCCGTAAAGACCGATAAGAGGCACAGCCATCAAAAACTGGCTGAGGATATCGGGCGGCGTCATGACCGCGGCAAATATAAAAATCACGACGATGGCGTAGCGGAATGAGCTTTTTAGCATCTTATCGTCGACTAGGCCGAGTTTGGCGAGAAAAAAGGTGATAACGGGAAGCTCAAACGCGATACCGAACGCAATGACTAGTTTCGTAAAAAAGCCGACGTAGCCGCCGATGTTTAGCATTGCAGAAAATAGCTGTTGGCCGAAATTTATAAGGAAAGCAAAACCGATAGGAACGACGACGTAGTAGCAAAACGCCGCGCCCACTAGAAACATAAAAGTCGCCGAAATAACGAACGGGATTACGTACTTTTTCTCGTTTTCGTAAAGTCCCGGCGCCACAAACAGCCAAAACTGCCAAAAAATGATGGGCAACGAGAGCAAAAATCCCGTAAAAAACGCCACCTTCATCGCTACGAAAAAGGGCTCTTGCACTTCGAGAAAGACCATTTTTTGGTTATCGGGCAGAGTGTTTTGCAGTGGCGCGATGATAAAGTCTAAAATTTGATTCCAAAAGCTAAAGCACACTACAAACATCACGATCACGGTCATGACGCTGATGAAAAGCCTTTTTCTAAGTTCTACTAAATGCGGTTTTAGCTCTTCAAACATTACGCCTCTTTTTTCTCGTTATCGCCCAGCACGGCATTTTTGACCGCTTCGCCCGGGTTTTTGACCGCTTCGACGCTTTTTTTTACGTCGTTTAGGCCGTCAGTGATGCCGCTAGTGACGTCGTTTACGCCTTTTTTGAGCTCGTCGAGTTCCTCGAAGGTGAGCTTTTTTCGCACCGTTTCAGTGGTTTTTGCGATGCTTTCTTTGTATTTTTTCGCATCCTCTTTGAGTTCTTGGATTTTTATCTCTTGATCGAAGCTGCTTTTTGCGTCATTGACCGTTTTTTTGACGGTTTTAAAAAATTTCGCTATCTCTACCATCGCGCTAGGAAGCTTATCGGGCCCCAAAAATAGCACCGCAATGACGGCTATGACGATGATCTCGGGTAAGCTCATGCCAAACATTTTTTATCCTAAATTTTTATTTTAAAGCGCTCATTTTAGCGTTTTTTATCTCAAATTTGCATAAATCAGCCCGCGATAAATAAAGAAATTTCATCCGCGGTGAGGAAATTTTTGGCGTAATATCGCCCGTTTTTAAATTTTAATTTCCCGCTATTTTTTAGCAGCAGCGCTCTTTGCTCTTGCTCGGCGTTTAGGCTGTTTTGCCAGATACCGACGATGCTTCTGGCGCCTAAAAATATACGCTCTAAATTTAGTTCGTCCGCGCTTAAATTTTCTATTTTTTTAGCGTGCGGATTTTTTACGTAGGCGTTTAAATTTGAAGCGTTATAAAAACGATGATCTCGCCAAAATCCGACTGCGTAAGCACCGATGGCAAGGTAGTTTTTGCCCTGCCAGTAGCCTAGATTATGCTTGCAAATTTGACCGAAATTTGAGATTTCGTACTGTTTTAGTCCGGCCTCCTCGATGCTGTCTATCATAAATTTAGCCAGTCTCGGGCTATCTTTTGCGTAGTTTGTCTTGCCTGCAAAGGGTGTATTTTCTTCAAGCGTTAGCGAATATGCCGATACGTGCGAAACGCCTAAATTTCGGATATTTTGCACCTCTTGCTCGAGGCGTTTTTTTGTGTCTAGCTTCGTGCCGTAGATGAGGTCGATGTTTATATTTTTTAGTCCTGCCGTTTTGGCGTTTGCGACTGCTCCGTAGATCTGCCTCGCGTCGTGGATACGTCCGAGAAATTTAAGCTTATCTTCAAAAAAGCTCTGAGCGCCGAAGCTCATGCGATTTACGCCATATGATTTCATCTGCGAGAGCCACGCTAGGCTTGCCGAGTTTGGATTTGCCTCCGCTGTGATCTCGGCGTCCTTTGCCAGATAGGGCGCGACAGCATCAAATAACCGCTCGTAGTAGCCCCTGTCCACGGCGCTAGGCGTCCCTCCGCCGATAAAAACCGTCTCGATCTCGCCATTTTTTACGTCAAATTTTAAAATTTGCTCCCTAAAATCAGAAATCATCGCGTCAAAATACGCGCTCGTTAAATTTCGTTTGCCCACCACCGAGCCAAAGGCGCAGTATGGACATTTGCTCTCGCAAAAAGGGATGTGGACGTAAAGAAGCATTTTGACCTTTGTTTTTGCCATATTTTAGCAGAATTTACGGCTTTATCGTGCGGCGTTTGATATTTTGGCTTTTGCGCCGTTTTCGTGCCGGTTTGCGGTAAATTTGAGCGCATCTATATCTGTTTTTCGTAATTTTTCTAGCGTAAATTTTGATAAAATATCTAAAATCTGTTTGAAATGAAAAAGATGAAATTTTTATTTATATTGTTTTGTATTTTAAGTCTGCTTTTTGGTGAAGAACGGGAAAGATTGGGTAAGGAGCTTAATGGGCTTTTGGGGTTGGATTGGAGGTGGAGCGGTTCGTGCGAAAATGGGATGCTCGTAAGAGCTAAAATGACCGAGTTTTTAAAATTAGGCGGAGATTATGCGCTTAAATTTTTGCAAAATGCTAAAGGTGAAAAACCGCATATTGCGGTATCTGATGACGGTAAATTTCGCGCATATTCGGTATTTACCGGCGGCGGAAGTATGGCATCTTTTTATAATATCTATCAGTTTGCAGATGGAAAGCGTAACTACGTTGCGGATTTTTTTGACGAGTATATGAAAGAGTGCGATAGGGGAGGCGAGTGCGAATGTTTAAGCTGGTTTAGTCTAGGCGCACCTTATGCGAATAAAATCTACAAAGTCAAGGATGGTTTATATTTAGTCTATAGTCTTGCTACTGCTTCTGCCAAACTAGCCGAAGGCGTCGTTAAAGCATTTCGCATTGAAACGGATGGTATAAAACAAGCTAAAATTTTTGTTTATGACGACGGCAGTATCAAATCTTATTACGGAGTAGGTTTTGATTATTTTTCAGTCGTAAACGGTACTGACGACATCCAAGAAAAATGGTATAACGATAAAGTTATCGTCTACAAAAACGGCGTTTTAAAGGTGCTAAAGGCCGTTTACGCAGACAAATACCCGGACGGCAAGCTTACTAGCCAATATGAAAGCTTTAAATTTGACGGAGAGAAGTTTTTAATCAAACAATAGGAGCGCTAAGCCGCGTAAATTTTATAATTTTTGTCATTTGGTTGCTCTGCAATTTATCAAAAATTTAAACGTATTTTATATTTGCTAAATTTGCTATTTTGTTGCAAAAGAACTCTATCATAATTGTATTAAAATCGATAAGATAGAATCTGTTTAAGTTTTATTGAGCCTTAAAATATTTTATTACTTGTCGAATTTACGCGGTTTATTGTGATGATTGCCTTTAAATTTGCCCTTAGCTTTGTTGTCCGCAAAGCCTTACAAGAGCGTTAAATTTACGTATAAAATTTCTTTTGTTTTAAAATTTGCGTCGGTAAAACGCCGAATTTTTCTCTAAAAATCTTTGCAAAGTGCGGAGCGCTGGCGTATCCGACGATTTTTGCAGCTTTGCTCACGCAGACGTCTCCGCGCTCTAAAAGTTTTTTTGCCGCGTTTAGCCGCTCGGTCGCTAGCAGCCCGTAGATCGTATCGCCAAAGTAGCTTTTAAAGCCCGTTTTTAGTTTAAATTCATTCGTCGCGCACGCTCTGGCTAGCTCTTTTATGCTGGGCGGATTTTGGACGTCGCTTAGTAGAATTTGCCTCGCTTTGTTTAAAATTTTTACGTATTCGTCGCTAAAATCGCGCTTTTTTTCATCGGCTTCGGACGTTTTGGGCGCGCCTAGGCTTTTGTAGATTAACTCTAAAATTTTAGCTTCCATAAATATTTCGCGCATCTTACCATCAAACTCGCTCGCGGCTAAGAGCTCCCGCAAAATCAGGCTTTGGGCTAAATTTATCTTAGCCGTTTGGATGCAGATTTCGTTTTCTTCGCCTAGATTTTTAAATGCCGCTAACTCGCCGGCTAACTCGTTTTTTAGCACGATGCATCGCCCCGCGTAGCTGCTGCTTTGATACTCGCAAAAGCCCTCAAATCCACTGTCTACGCGTCCCGTCCAAAACTCTCCGGCCTTTAGGCAAAAAGTTTTTTTGCCCGCCTTAAGCCCGGCGTCCCCTCTTGCGTCGTTAAAGAGCAAAAAGCAGTAGCCAGTGCTCCTTTCAAGCCGTCTTTTTACGCTTTTGTTGCAGATTATTTCGCTCCTGCAGTAGCTTGCTCCGCTTGCGCCTTTAAAAAACTCGACCTTGCATTTTCTATCTTGCTCTTGCCACGCGCTTTGTCCGTAGCGCGCCGAATTTTGCGCGATTTCTTGTTCGTTTGCTCGTAAAATATCTTTAAATTCGACTTTCATTTGCTTTTATCCTTTTAGCGTTGATAAAAATCCCTCTACCGTTTGCCTAAGTATTGATAATAATTATCTGATTATAGTAAAATAGGGTTTAAATTTAAATAAGGAGTTTGAAGATGAAAAGTATGCCTAAAATTTCTATGCTAGCTTGCTTGGCGCTATCTTGCGCGCAGGCGGCCGATGAAGTAAAACTAAACGAAGTTACCGTAACTAGCGCGACGGGTTTTGAACAAAATATCAAAGACGCGCCCGCCTCCGTTTCGGTAATCTCACAAAAAGAGATAGCCAGGCGCAACCATCAAGATATAGAAAGCGTCGTAAAAGACGCTCCGGGCGTGTTCGGCGCGACGCTGGGGGCGGCTAGCAGACGCGGTATCACGATGAGAGGGCTTGGTCAAAAATACACTAAAATTTTAATAGACGGTCGCCCTGCGACCAGCGATAGCGCGTATAGAGGGCTTCGCGCGGTCGGTAGCACCCAAAATTTCCTTCCGCCGGCAAACACGATCGAGCGTATCGAAATCGTGCGAGGGCCGATGAGCTCGCTATACGGCTCGGATGCGATGGGAGGCGTCATAAACATCATCACCAAGGGTTTTTCAAACGAATTTAGCGGAAACGTAAACGGCTACTACACGCTTGCGGGAAAAAGCGGGATAAACGACGACTATCAAACCGGCTTTTACGTAAACGGCGCAGTGATCCCGGACGTGCTAGGTATCGCGCTTTACGGGCGATATTTTCATAAATTCGAAGACGAGCGAGTCTTTACGAACCGCAAAAACGAAGACGTAAATTTCGGCGCGAAAATCATGTATAACGCCACCGAAAACGACGAAATAGCGCTGGATCTACGCCGCGTAGTAAATAAATACGAGCGCACCGAAGGCAAGACGCTAAGAAGGGCTACCGGCGATAACACGAGCGTGGCTTTTGAGAAGATGAGCGGATATACCGCCTCGCTCTCGCATACGGGCAAATACGATAAACTGCTGCTTGAAAGCTTTTTAATGCACGATAATATGAAAGAAAGCGGTCAGCAAGACCTCACGTTAAAAACGACGACGCTAAATACCAAGGGAACGTATTTTTTTGATAATAACACGCTAAGCCTTGGGGCTGAATACAGAAGAGAAAGGCTAAACGAAAAGGCAACGACGGCCGACGCCGCAAACGTCAAAAGGTATGATTTTTCGCTATACGGCGAGGACGATTTTGACGTAACCGACGCGCTCACGCTAACTGCCGGCCTAAGATACAATCACGACAAAGACTACGGCGGACACGTATCTCCGCGCGGATATGCCGTGTATCATCTAAGCGAAAATTTATCGCTAAAAGGCGGAGTATCGGCAGGCTACTCGACGCCAGATATCAAGATGCGAACCGACGGGCTTGCTCTGCCTTTTGCCGGCGGTATGGGAGCGCAGCTGGGTAAAAGCGACCTAAAACCCGAATCCAGCCTAAACTACGAAGCCGGCGTCGCGTACGGGGACGAGAGCCTTAACGTCTCGGCGATGGCGTTTTATACGCGGATAAAAGACGGTCTAGGCACTAAGCCGGTTTGCGTCGCACGCCCGGGCGTTCCTTGCGTGCATAACGGCAAGACCTATAGGCGCGGCATCTGGGAGAGCGTAAATATCGGCAAAGCCGAAGTAAAGGGCGTCGAGCTCGCCTCAGACTGGCAGATACTATCAAATTTAGCCCTACACTCAAGCTACGTTTATACTAAATCAAAGCAAAAATCGGGCGCGTACGAGGGTAAATCTTTAAACAATCTACCCGTACATACCGTAAAAATAGGGCTTGATTACGATATGACGCCTGATCTAAATTTCTGGACGCAGATGAACTATCTAGGCAAAACTAGAGCCGTTTACGGCCTGCCCGGAGACGAGGAGATAAAGGATTATACGCTATTTGACGCGGGCGCAAGCTACAAGTTAACTAAAAACGCAAGCGTAAATTTTAGCGTTTATAATATCTTTAACGAATACGTAACGACAAAATCCGGACGCTACGAAATTTTAATCGCTGACGGGATTAAATATAGACTCGGATTTAACGTAAATTTTTAAATTTAGCCGTATTTAAGCGGGGCGGTGCGTAGCGATCGCCGTCCTGCTACCGGTTTTTAAAATTCGAGTTTAAATTTAAGGAGAAAGATGCCGTTTTTAAAGAAAAAGAAATTTTGGTTTAACGTCCATTTGATTTTAAGCCTAGCCTGTGTTTTGCCGCTGCTTATCGTCGCTCTTAGCGGCGCAGTCATATCCTATCACGACGAGATTATTGACCTTGCAAACTCGCAAAAAACCTTCGTCAAGCGAGGCGAAAAAGAGCTTACTACGAGAGAAATTTTAGATATTTTTAAAGCTAAGGAACCAAATTTTACGCTTAGCTACTACAAGATAAACTCGGACGTAAACCACGCTCTAGGCATATCCGGCACGAATGCTAAAGGCGAGTTTAAGTCGTATTTCGTAAATCAATACACGGGCGAGATAACGGGCGAAAATTTCGGCGATAAATTTATCGGACTAATGTTAAATTTACATACTAACTTAGGCCTTGGGCTAAGCAAAAACGAGACGCTACGGCTTATAGGCAAGCATATCGTTGCGGTTTGCTCTATCGCCTTGGTTATCTTGGTTATATCTGGCTTGATAATCTATTATCCTAGTTTTAAAACTAAATTTATTCGCGCGTTTACTTTAAAAATCAAGGCCAAAGGCTATGCGTTTTTATACAGCTTGCACGGATTTGCCGGCGTTTATCTTTGTTTATTTTTGGCTTTTATGAGCGTTACGGGGCTTTACTGGTCGTACGACTGGGCGGCAAAGCTCGTAAATAACGCGCTTGGCGAAAAGGAAATTTTTAGAAAAAAGAGCTTTACGCAAGTGAGGGGATTTTCGCTGGAGGACGAGGCTAAGATAGCCAATTTACAAACTGCGATAGATATTTTTAAACGAGATAGAGAGGATTACGAGCTTTTTAACGTCATCACGCAAGAAGACGGCGAAAATTTTATGATATTTTACTTTGACAAAGGGTTGGAAGAGGACGATAAGGTAAATACGATGACGATAAACGCCGCTAAGGGGCAAATCACCAGGCATGCGAGGTTTGACGACGCTAAAAGCTCGATGCCTAGGCCTTTTGCGATTCATAAAGCGGTTTTAAGCTTGCATTCGGGATATTTTTTGGGCGAGGTCGGTAAATTTATATTTTGTTTAGCTTCGGCGTCGGTTCTGTTTTTCGTTATAAGCGGTTTTTGGATGAGCTTAAAACGGCTCAAAAGATAAATTTGATAAAATCGCTCCAAAAAACTGAAAAAGGCTAAATATGCGAGTGATTTTAGATGGATTCGACGGCTCTTTTTTGCCAATTTTGCAAAGCTTCAAGGCCGTGATGCCAAGCCTTCGTATAACTGGTATCGAGGAGCTGGGCCAAAGCGTCAAGGAGGCGCCGAGCGGAGAAAGCGACAATAACTCTGAGGCTATCAACGTAAGCGAGCTCTTTGCGCGCCAGTACGAGCGGGACGAGCTTTTACCTGACGGATCTTTGTTTTTGCAGGACGATAAATTTGACGAGAGCGGCGAAACTGCGGCGGTAAAATTTGATGAAAACGTTAAATTTGAAAATGCGCGCCAGGCGATTGACGACTCTAAATTTGCGCCAAATTTGATGGCTAAGAGTGAGCAAAAAATCGCTTCCGTGCAGGAGCAAAATTTGCAAGAAATACAGAATGCTACGCCGTATCAAGACGGCAGCCGCAAGGAAGAGGCGATTTTGCAAACCAGCGCTTTAAGCGAAATAACCAAAACTGCGCCAACTAGCCAAAGCGCGCAAACCGCCGCTCCGCGCGAAACTCCTGTTTTTGACGGAGCTGCGCAAACGGCACCGTCTAGTAAAATATCCGCTTGTAATGAAGCCCTAAAAACGGCCGCTTTGGACACATCTGCACAGGCTGCGCTATTTGATTTTAATGAGTCTGCTCAAAATTTGCCGCCTCGCACTGAGCCAAAAGCCGCGTCTGAGCGTAAAAAGCACGAAAGCGCGAGCCTGTTTACAGACGAAGAGGTGAGGGCGATACTAGAGCTAAAATAAAGGGCTCAAATTTGACGAACTAAGCGGTCAAATTTGATGGAAAATGAAGAAAAACTCGCAAATTTTGTCACGCCGTAAAAGTAAAATTCGTAGTTTAAAAATTTAAATAAAAATTTTAAGCCTGGGCGCCAAATTTTTCCGCTAAGCTAGCGATATTTAGCTATATCTTAACTATTTTTCGTTAAAATCGACAATTAAAAATTCTCGGAAAAAAAGATGGAAAAAAAATATAGACCAAACGTCGCGGCGGTCATACTTGCGCCCTCTTATCCGTTTGATTGCAGGATATTTATCGCACAAAGGTGCGATATGACTGGTATCTGGCAGTTCCCGCAGGGCGGTATAGACGAGGGCGAGACGCCGCGCGAGGCGCTAAAAAGAGAGCTCAAAGAGGAGATAGGCACGGACGACGTGGACGTGCTTAGCGAGTATCCGCAGTGGCTTAGCTACGACTTCCCTGAGGGTACGAGCAGTAGGAAATTTTATAACTTTGACGGGCAGACGCAAAAGTATTTTTTGGTGCGGCTAAGACCTAGCGCGAAGATAAATATAAACACCAAAAAGCCCGAATTTGACGAATATAGATTTATAAACTCAAGCGAGGTTTTGAGCGACGTAAACCACTTCAAAAAGCCGATTTATGGTAAGGTTATCGGCTACTTTAAAGAGAAAGGATTTATTTAATGTTAATCGTCCAAAAATACGGCGGCACGAGCGTTGGGACGCTTGAGAGGATAGAAAACGTCGCCGCAAGAGTGATAGAAACTAAAAAAAGCGGCGCGGACGTCGTAGTCGTGGTCTCGGCTATGAGCGGCGTGACTAATCAGCTGGTGGAGTACGCCGAGCATTATACGAAGGCTCCCGACGGCGTGGCGATGGATATGCTGCTTAGCTCCGGCGAGCGCGTTACCTGCGCGCTTTTAACGATAGCGCTGATAAATTTAGGCTATCCCGCAGTTGGTCTAAGCGGTAGGCTAGCGGGCATCATAACAGATAGCATGCATACTAAGGCTAGGATCGAGGCGATAGATACTAAGCGTATGAAAGAGGAGCTAAAGGCGGGCAAGATCATCGTAGTAGCGGGCTTTCAGGGTATAGACGAAAAGGGCGACGTGACGACTTTGGGACGCGGCGGTAGCGACCTTAGCGCAGTAGCGATAGCAGGCGCTCTAGATGCGGATCTTTGCGAGATTTATACCGACGTAGACGGAGTTTATACCACCGATCCTCGCATAGAGCCAAAGGCCAAAAAGCTAGATAAAATCAGCTACGACGAGATGCTAGAGCTTGCGAGCCTAGGCGCAAAAGTGCTGCAAAACCGCTCGGTCGAACTAGCTAAAAAACTAAACGTAAATTTAGTCACCAGAAGCAGCTTTAATCACAACGAAGGAACACTAATAACAAAGGAAGAGAGTATGGAAGCAGTACTAGTAAGCGGTATCGCGCTAGATAAAAACCAAGCTAGAGTAACTTTAAGAGGCGTGGTCGATAAGCCGGGTATTGCGGCAGAGATTTTCACCGCGCTTGCAGAAAAAAACATAAACGTAGATATGATAATCCAAAACGTAGGCCAGGACGGCACGACGAATTTAGGCTTTACCGTACCGCAAAACGAGCTTCACATCGCAAAAGAGTGCATGGATAAACTAAGCGCGTCGAGGGAAATTTTATACAACGACGAGATAGTCAAGGTCTCGGTCGTTGGCGTTGGCATGAAAAGCCACACGGGAGTTGCTTCGCTAGCATTCCAGACGCTTGCAAACGAGGGTATAAACATCCAAATGATCTCGACTAGCGAGATAAAAATCTCGATGATCGTCGATCAAAAATACGGCGAGCTAGCGGTTCGCGCACTACATGAAGCTTATAAACTCGATAAATGAGCGATTTTATAAAATGGACGCTCGAGGCGATCCGCGAGGAGGGCTCGCTGATGAGCTGGATGGAGGAGAGGCGCACCGAGTGGACGCCCCTGCTCGCCTCGAAGCTTAAATTTTTACTCGAAGGGCGCGCGTTTATCCTGATAACCGATAGCGAGCGCGGATGGTTTGAGGAGTATTTTTTAAAAAATATCAACAAACCGACAAACGCTCGCCCCGTGCTACCTTTTTTCTCACTAAAGGCGCTTTATCCATCTTTTGAAAATATCGGCTCAAAAGAGGAAGTCTCACTTCTTTTAGATATGCTTAGCCTTGCTTTTCCAAACGGCTATGTATTTTTCTACGTCGGCAAAAGCGCGGAAAAAAGCTCGCAGATCGCCAAAGGCAAGGATGATAGCTATATGTGGCTTTTTGACGAGCAGGCGCAAAATAGCTTTTATCTAAGCTCCTCCGACGGCGCGCTAGATATCAAGCTTTTGTCGCTGTTTAGGCTTTTTGATAAGAGCATAGACGCCGCTTTATTTGCGAAAGTAACGCTTTAATCTATGCGAAGCAAAATCGTAATCACGAGCGATTTTGAAGCCTTAAAAGAGGAAATTTTAGGGCTTTACGGCGTAAATTCGGTTAGATTTTTTTTCGCCGAGGACTTTTTACTAGAAAACGCAAAAGAGGTTGCCGCCGAGGCATATATCGCGGAGAGCGAGCCTAAGCTACTAGTTTTAGGCGCTAAAAACTTCCGCGTCGAGGCTCAAAACTCTTTACTAAAAATCATAGAAGAGCCGCCTAAAAATATCTTTTTTATCATAGCCTGCGAGTCGAAAAATATGCTCCTGCCGACCGTCCGCTCGCGTCTGGTTACTGAAAACAGGCTAGAAAAAAAGCAGCGCGAAAAAACGGGGTTAAATTTTAAACGCCTCGAGCTAAAAGAAATTTGCGCATTTATCGATGAAAAATCAGCTCTCGAGCGCTCCGAAAAATTTGGCAAAAACGACCTAAAAGAGCTAATCGCCGCAATAGTTCTCGAGGCTACGGCGCAGGGGGTCAAATTTAGCGCCGAAGAGCTTGAGTATTTTTTCAAAGCCGTGCGCCTAGCCGAGCTAAATACCAAAACCCATGCGCTTCTTACGCCGATACTTCTTATGATTTACGAAAAAGGGCTTAGATGAAAATTTTTAAAATCAATCCGCAAACTGATTTTAACGAGATTTGCGAGATTATCCGTCCTAGCGACGAGGGGCGAAATTTGATGAAAAAAAAGTCGGCGATCAACTTTTTTTTGATTAAAGATTTGCGCTCGCCGGCCGCAAATATCCTAAAACAAGACGCATTAAGCGTGGGCGCGGAGCTCGTCACTAATCGCGACGTGATTCTGGGTGGCGCAAACTCGGTCGCGCTTTTGATGGTAACCGATGCGCAGGTGCAGGCACTTGCCAAAAAAGAGGCTGCGCAGGATTTTGGTCTAAAAAATTTGGCTAAATTTTTAAAATCTCCGTTTAAAAAACCGCAGCGCGCGCAGATCATGGGCGTCGTAAACGTAAATGAAGATAGCTTTAACGCTGCAAGCCGCGTGAACGAAAAAATCGGTATCGAAAAAATCGAAGCGATGATCGAGCATGGTGCCGAGTATATCGACGTGGGCGCGGTTAGCTCGCGTCCCGGCAGCAAATACGTCGGACGCGAGGTTGAGTTTGCCAGGCTTGAAAAGATACTTGCTGAAATTTACCGTCTAAATTTGCACGAAAAAGCGATATTTAGCCTCGATAGCTTTGATCCGTATTGCCTAGAGTACGCGTTAAATCACGGCTTTAAAATGATAAACGACATCACGGGCGACGTTAGTCTCTGCGCTCTAGCGGCGCGCTATGGCGCCACCTACTGCCTCATGCACATGCAAAACAACCCCGAAAATATGCAGGATAATCCGCATTACGATGATTTGCTCGGAGAGATAGACGCGTTTTTCGAGGCTAAGATCGCCGCGGCGCTGGATCTTGGATGCCGCGATATCGTGCTAGACGTAGGTATCGGCTTTGGCAAGACGGCGGAGCAAAATATGATTTTGATAAAAAATTTGGAGCATTTTTTGCGCTTTGGGCTGCCGCTTTTAGCTGGCGCTAGCCGTAAATCGGTCATAAATTTTTATAGCCCAAGCGAGATCAAAGACCGCTTGCCCGGCAGCCTTTATCTGCATCTTGAGGCCTTTAGAAACGGCGCTCAGATCATCCGCACACACGACGTGGCCGAGCACGCGCAGATGTTTAGGCTGGAAAACGCGATGAAAAAGATTGCGGCATGGTAAGCAAAGCAAATTTAACGAGGAAAAATGGATAAAAAAGAGTACTTAGAGGCCGTAGATACGCTAAATGCGTGGGCGAAGGCCTACTACACCGACGACGCGCCCATAGCAACCGACGAGGAGTACGACGAGCTTTATCATAAAGTGCTGGAATTTGAGAGAGCAAATCCCGGCGACATCTCGATGTTTAGCCCGACAAAGCGCGTCGGCGGCGAGGTTAGCGAGGGCTTCGTAAAGGCTCGCCACGGCGCGCGCATGTGGTCGATGGAGGATATTTTTAGTTTTGATGAGCTGCTGGCGTGGCTAAAGCGCGGCGACAAGGAGGGGCTGGAGTTTGCGCTTCAGCCTAAATTTGACGGCGCTAGCTTAAATTTACTCTACGAAAACGGTACTCTCGTGCGAGCTATCACGCGCGGCGACGGCATAACGGGCGAGGACGTAACTAGCAACGCCAAAGTCATCAAAAACATCCCACTGCAAATCGCCTATAGCGGCAGGATCGAGATCCGCGGCGAGGTCGTGATCGCTAAAAACGACTTTGACGAGATAAATTTTGCCCGCGCGCAAAGGGGCGAGCCGCAGCTATCAAATCCTAGAAACGCAGCCGCCGGCAGCCTGCGCCAGCTAGATAGCGCCGTGACGGCGTCGCGCAGGCTGAGGTTTAAGCCCTGGGGCTACGGCGAGCAAAATTTGGGTCTTGAAACCTACTCGCAGATGATGGATTTTATTTATTCGCAAGGCTTTGAGCGCGAGGAATTTTTTAAAATTTGCCGCACTGCCGAGCAGATCGAGGATGCGTATAAGCAGCTGGTTGCGCAGCGTGATAGCAAGCCTTTTATGATGGACGGGCTAGTCGTGCGCGTGCAAAGCATCGCGGCTAGCGAGGAGCTGGGCTACACGGAGAAATTTCCTAAATTTATGGTCGCATATAAATTTCCCGCGATCGAAAAGA
Source organism: uncultured Campylobacter sp. (assembly GCA_937965895.1). Lineage (GTDB taxonomy): Bacteria > Campylobacterota > Campylobacteria > Campylobacterales > Campylobacteraceae > Campylobacter_A. The sequence goes on along the minus strand of CALCKS010000110.1, from coordinate 13,717 downwards.
CCACTCGGCTGCTTGACGTCGCGTTTCAGGTCGGGCGCAGCGGCGTCGTGACTCCGGTGGGCGTGCTGGAGCCCGTAAATATCGACGGCGCGATCGTAAAGTCCGCCACGCTGCATAACTTCGACGAGATCGAGCGTCTAGGCGTGCAAAAGAATGATTTTATCAGCATTATCCGCTCGGGTGACGTGATACCAAAGATCACGGGCGTCTTTAAACAGCGCAGAGACGGCTCGCAGACTCCGATAGAGCGGCCGCGCGAGTGCCCCGTGTGCGGATCGATGCTGCTAGACGAGGGTGTTTTCGTCAAGTGTCAAAACCTCGAGTGCAAGGCCCGCGTGATAAATTCGCTGATACATTTTGCGAGCAAAAAGTGCTTAAATATCGACGGCCTTGGCGACGCGATCGTAAATCAGCTTTTTGAAGCGGGCTTGGTTGCCAAAATCGCCGACATTTACGAGCTTACGGCGCAGGATTTGGCGCGACTTGAGGGCTTTAAAGATAAAAAGATCGCAAATCTGCTCGGCGCCATCGAGGCTAGTCGCACGCCAGCTTTGCACAGCTTTATAGCAAGCCTTGGTATCGAGCACATCGGTGAAGTAGCAGCTAAAAAGATAGCGCAAATTTATCCGCAAAACTGGCGCGAGCTAAGCTTTGGCGAGGTCGCCGCGATCGAAGGCTTCGGCGAGGCGATGGCGGAGAGCTACGTGGAGTTTATGCAGGTAAATAGGCAAAATTTGGACGAAATTTTGCGTTTCGTTAGCCCGCAAGCGCAGAGTTTTGAGACAAAGCAAAGCGCTATAAGCGGCAAGACGTTTGTGATAACGGGCACGCTTAGCAAGGGCAGGGATGAATTTAAGGCTATTTTGGAAGCAAACGGCGCGAAAGTAAGCGGCTCGGTGAGTAAGAAAACGGACCTCGTCCTCTACGGCGAGGAGGCGGGCAGCAAGCTGGATAAAGCGCGCGAGCTAGGCGTCGCGACGATAACCGAAGACGAACTAAGGCGGATGATTGAGATTTGATCTATTTACCGCGAGCCGCCTAAATATCAGCCGAAACAAGGCCGCCGAGCTCATAAAAAGCGGCAAAATTTTGCTAAATGGGCAAATTTGCTCCAAGCCTAGCTTTGAGGTGGGCGAATTTGATAAATTTGACGGCTTGGACGAGCTAAATTTAAAGGCTTGTAAAAACGACGACGCCAAAAAGAGTGCGGTAGCGGAAACTAAAAATTTTTGCGAAGCAAATTTGACGGACGCTGTCGAAACCGCGTGTAAAAAGGCCTGTAGCGGCGAGCAAAATTTAAACTCAAACGTCGCAAAGATCGAGCTCGTCGGCGAATTCTACGTCGGACGCGGCGCGCTAAAGCTAAAAAGCTTTTTGGCGGCTTGTCCGCTAGAAGTCAAAGGCAAAAACGCCCTTGACGTGGGCTCAAGCACGGGCGGATTCGTGCAAATTTTGCTGCAAAACGGCGTAAAAAGCGTCACTGCGCTAGACGTGGGCAGCTCGCAGCTAGATGATAGCCTGAGAGCCGATTCGCGCGTGAAGGTTGCTGAAAATACCGACGTGCGCGAGTTTGCGGCTGAGTTTAAAAACCAGGGCGCAGACGGCAAATTTGACGGCGCGGAGCAAAATTTAAAAAACCAAATTGAGCCAAATTTTAATCCTGGCAAATCAAATTTTGCCGAGCAATACGGACTTTTAAATAAACCAAGCGAACCAGCTTTTTTGCCGTCAAATTTAACGCAGGCTGGAGTCAAGACGGATGAGTCAAATTTGACTGGCGTATATTTCGCGATAAAAAGCCAAAACGCCAAATTTGACCCCCACGCCGCTAAAAACGTCGCACGCAAATTTGATCTCATCACCTGCGACGTGAGCTTTATCTCGCTTAAAGAGATTTTGCCATCCATCGACGCGCTAGCGGGCGAAAACTGCGATATTATCCTGCTTTTTAAGCCGCAGTTTGAGGTTGGTAGGAGCGCCAAGCGAAATAAAAAAGGCGTCGTAACGGACGCAAGAGCCGTGCGCGAGGCAAGGGCGAAATTTGAGCTTGCGGCGGCAAATTTGGGCTGGATAATGCGCCAAACGCTCGAATGCGAGGTAAAAGGAAAGGAAGGAAATGCCGAATTTTTCTACGCTTTTAACAAAAGATAATATCACTGCCGTCGCGATCGGGCACTTTGACGGCGTGCACCGCGGCCACAAGCAGCTTTTAAAGCAGCTGGGCGAGTACGGCGGACTAGTTGTGATCGACAAAAACAAGGCCAACATCACGCCAAAGCTAAAGCGCGCCGAGTACTCGAGCTATCCGTGTTTTTTGTATGATTTTGAGAGTATAAAAGGGCTTGGCGGCGACGAGTTTATCGCGCTTTTGAAGCGAGATTTTAAAAATCTGCAAAAAATCGTCGTGGGATTTGATTTTCGTTTCGGGCGAAACAGGGCGTGGGATAAACATGATTTGCGGCGCATTTTTGACGGCGAGGTGGTCGTAGTAGACGAGGTTTGCTTTGACGGCATGGGCGTGCACAGCTCAGCCATACGCGAGTATATCAAACAAGGCGAGATATACAAGGCAAACCGCCTGCTAGGCCGCGAATACTCGATCGAAGGCCGCGTGATAAAGGGTCAGGGTATCGGATCGCGCGAGCTCGTGCCGACGCTAAATTTGGATATCAAAAGCTACCTTTTGCCGCGCGAGGGCGTCTACGCGACGAGGACTCGCATCGGATATAAGACCTACGGCTCGGTTACCTTTATCGGCAACCGCGCGAGCACGGACGGCAACTTTAGCGTCGAGACGCACGTGCTAAACGAAAATATCGAGGGCGCCAGCGACGTCGCGGTTTGCTTTATCAAGCGACTGCGCGATAACCGCAAATTTGAAAGCCTAGGGGAGCTAAAGCGTCAAATTTACATCGACATCAAGCAGGCGATGGAGTTCGTCGGCGTGTGCGATCTCTACGTTGTGGGCGACGCTACGCCTCAAAGGAGCGAGCCGTGAAAGACGAAATCTTTAAAGAACCGATAAAAAAGCAGTTTGAATTTGACGCGAGCGTGGCGTCGGTGTTTGACGATATGATCGGGCGCTCGGTGCCGTACTATGCGGCCTCGCAAAAGCTGATCGCAGATTTTTTAGCTCAAATTTTACCCAACGGCGCAAGCGCGATAGATCTTGGCTGCTCGACCGCCTCGACGCTGCTAGCCCTTTGGCGCAAGAGAAACGACCTCGCGCTAAAAGGCGTGGATAATGCGCCTGCGATGCTGCAAAACGCGCGCGCCAAGATAGAGGCGTACGGCGCTAAGATCGAGCTTGAGCTAGCGGACATTTTGGAGTGCGAATTTGACGCCCGTGACGCCGTTTTGATGAACTATACGCTGCAGTTTATCCGTCCGCCCAAGCGTCAGGATTTCGTAGCTAAAATTTACCGCGCGCTAAATGACGGCGGCGTGTTTGTTTTTAGCGAGAAGCTCATTTTTGAGGATAAGACGTTGAGCAAAAATATGATCGAAATCTACGAACAATACAAGCTCGAGCAGGGCTACTCTCGCTACGAGATTGCGCAAAAACGCGAGGCGCTAGAAAACGTGCTGATCCCCTACACCGAAGCGGAAAATAGAAATTTGGCGCTTAGCGCGGGATTTAAAAACGTAGAATGCATTTTTAGGTGGGCGAATTTTGCGACGTTTGTCGCGTTTAAATAATAAATTTAGCGGCTCGTCTCGTGAGCACTTTTCGCGGAGTTTGTAAAATTTTGGCTCGATGAACTACGCGTTCTATCTTTGCCAAAATTTTACTACACAACCCCAAAAATCATCTCGCGATACTTCGCCTTATCGTTCTTGCGTTCAAATTTGCAAATTTGAGTCGCCGAGACCCGCACCTTGAAAATGCTAAAATTTAAAGCTCTATACAAAGAAATCAAAGCTGTACCCTCAAATTTAACTAATCCAAATTTAGCGTCTTAAAGGCGCAAGTCTCGGCGGGTAAAATTTAAAAATTAAGTCGCATGAAAAATACGATTTTCGCTTCGCTTGTAAAAAATATATAAATTTTACCTTAAGAAATATTTTTCTAAGGCTAAAGTGTGTAAAATAGTCGCAAATTTTTGAAAAAGCTCGCAAAAAGAGCGAAATTTATACGCAAAATGCGGATTTTGAGAGTAAAATCAGAAAAATTCTTTGAAAGGAAGTTAAATGAAAACTACATCTTTGGCATTAGCCGGCTTGCTTTTCGCGTCTGCGCTGGGCGCAAAGGAGTTCGTATCTATCGGTACGGGAGCGATGACTGGCACGTATTATCCGGTGGGCGGAGCGATATGTCGCCTCGTAAATAAAGACCCGCAAATGAAATGCTCTGTGCAATCAACCGGCGGCTCGGTCTATAACGTAAATAACGTGCTAAAAAAAGAGCTAAATTTCGGCTTCGTTCAAAGCGACGTGGTTTATGATAAATTTAATGGCGTGGGCAAATTTGACGGAAACGGCGATCAAAACCTGCGCGCAGTCGTCTCGATCTACCCTGAGCTTCTAGCCTTCGTCGTATCAAAATCAAGCGGCATCGGCTCGATAAACGACCTCGAGGGCAAAGCGATCAACGTCGGCAACCCTGGCAGCGGTAACGAAATGACCGCGCTTGGCGTGTTTAAGGCATTCGGTTTTGACGAGAAAAAGCTAAAACATCACGGCGTTTTAACTGCCGGCGAATGCCCGCACGCGCTAAAAGATAAGAAAATCGACGGCTACTTCTACATGGTCGGCCATCCGACGGCTAACATCACCGACGCGGCAAACTCGCTACCTATCGACATCGTAAACATCGAGGGCGAGCAGGTGGATAAGATGCTGGCTGCGATGCCGTATTTTGCCAAAGGTACGATACCAAAAGGTACCTATGAGGGTGTGGATCACGACGTAAACAGCATCGGCGTTAAAGCCGTTCTGGTCACCGATAAAGGCATGAGTGATACTGCGGTGGCTGCGGTCGTAAAGGCTATTTTGGATAACTTTGACGAGTACAAGAGCCTGCACCCCGCACTCGCGTCTGTTACCAAAGAGAGCCTAGTAGAGGGGCTTTCTGCGCCTTTGCATCCTGCTGCCGAGGCTGAGTTTAAAAAAGCCGGCATAATAAAATAAACTAGCTAAGCCGTGCGGGTTAAATTTGACCTGCACGGTTGATTTTTAAATTTAAGGGCTTTTTTTTAGTTTTTGAGGATTTAAAATTTGACGCTTTGCTAGCTTGTTTTTGGGCGGAGAGTTTGCTTTAGCTGCATCAAGCGTCAAATTTTAGATTTGGCTCATACGCCGCTTTTGGCTAGTTTTGCTTGTTGTTTGCAAAACCCGTATCTTTACGGCGCTGGGTTAAATTTGTAGGTAAATTTAAGGCTTAAGCAAAGCGGGTCAAATTTGAGAAACTAAAGCCCAGGTTTATACGGGCAAAATCGCCAAATTTTATAAAAAGAAAATTTAAGAGGTTAAGAGCAAATATGGATAAAAATCTAAACGAAACACGAATAAATACCGAGTCGACGCAGGAAAAGGAGGAGTTCGTCGAGGTAAAGACGCGCGAGATAAACTCGAACTTTTATATATATTTCACGAGCATTATCTGCTTTGCGTGGTCGGTTTTTCAGCTTTATATCGCGTATTTTCCAATGAACACGACGATGTCGCGCTCGGCGCACCTTGCGTTTGCTATTTGTCTGCTGTTTTTGCTCTATCCGCTTAAAATTCATAAAAAAGCCCACTCCAGTCTACCGCTTTACGACATCGCGCTTTGTGTTGTGGGCACGCTAGCCGCGCTCTATCCGCTCATAGAGTTTTACGCTCTAGCGCAGCGCCCAGGAGACTACACGAGCTTTGATATAGCCGTATCCTGTGTCGCCGTTGTCGTGCTGTTTGAGGCGGGTCGCAGGATCATCGGTCCAGCGCTTCCTATTATCGCGGCGATATTTTTAGCGTATGATTATTTCGGTCAGTATATGCCCGACATCATCGCGCACCAGGGCGCTAGCCTAAACAAGCTCGCCGGACACATGTACCTTACGACCGAGGGCGTTTTTGGCGTGCCGCTTGGCGTTAGCGTGAGTTTCATTTATCTTTTTGTCTTGTTCGGTTCGCTTTTGGAGCGCGCCGGAGCGGGGCAGTACTTTATAAATTTAGCCTTTGCGCTGCTGGGCAAATTCCGCGGCGGACCGGCGAAGGCCTCGGTTATCGCGTCAGGACTAACCGGCATGGTGAGCGGCAGCTCCACGGCAAACGTCGTTACAGTTGGAACATTTACGATCCCGTTGATGAAAAAGGCGGGGCTAACTAGTACCAAGGCAGGCGCGATCGAGGTGGCTGCGGGCGTAAATGGTCAGCTGATGCCGCCTATCATGGGCGCGGCGGCCTTTATCATCGCCGAGTTTTTGGGTCTTAGTTACACAAACGTCATGATAGCGGCTGTGATTCCGGCATTTGTGTGCTATTTGTCGCTGTTTTTCATCGTGCACCTTGAGAGTTGTAAGCTAGGGCTAAAAGGCATGGAACAGGGTGCCAGCATATCTAAGCTTAAGATTTTCGTGAGCGGTCTGCACTATCTTATCCCGATTTTGGTTTTGCTCTATACATTGTTAATTGCAAACGAATCTCCGATCTCAGCAGCTTTTAACGCTATTTGCGTGCTGTTTTTGATTATCCTTTTTCAGGAACCCGTTAAAAAAATGGCTCACGGCGAGGACGTCGGCAAAGAGGACTTTATCATCGGCTTTGCGGATATATTTTGGGCGATGGTAACGGCGGCTAAAAGCATGACTACGATCGCTATAGCTACGGGTCTAGCGGGCATTATCGTGGGATCTATCTCGCTAACTGGAGTCGGACAAGTGCTATCTGAAGTCGTGGAAAATTTAGCCGGCAACAACATCGTGCTCATCCTATTTCTCACTGCGATAATGTCGCTGATACTAGGCATGGGCTTGCCGACGACGGCAAACTATATCGTCGTTAGCTCGCTAGTCGCGCCTGTGATTTTGTTTTTGGCGCACAAAAACGGCTTTCTCATACCGGCCATCGCGGTGCATCTTTTCGTCTTTTACTTCGGTATCCTGGCAGACGATACGCCGCCTGTGGGTATCGCGGCATACGCTGCGGCCGGTATCGCCAAGGCAAATCCCGTAACTGTGGGCGTGCAAGGCTTTTTCTACGACCTGCGCACGACGATTTTGCCGTTTTCGTTCGTGTTTAACAACAAGTTGCTTTTAATAGAGAGCGTAAACGCCGCCAATCCAAACGACGCAAAAGGCATCGTGTGGATAACAAATCCGCTCGAGATGGCGCTGATTTTCGGTACGGCGCTAGTGGGTATGTTTGCCTTTTCTTCGGCGCTTCAGGGGTATTTTGTTAAACGCGTAAGCATGCTCGAGCGCGCGCTGCTTTTATGCGTAGTGCCGCTAACCTTGGTGCCAAATATGTGCGCCAAGTATATCCCGTTTATCGCGAACGAATACGTTTCTTACGCGATCGGCGTGTCGCTTTACGCGGCGTTATTTGCGTTTCAATGGATACAAAATAAAGCGGAAAAGAGAGCTGGCGTAGGCGTTTAAAGCCTGCGCTTTCTTGGTTTGCTAATTACTCTCTCGTAAATTTTAGAAGCTTGCGTTTTGGAAATAGCGTATAGAAAAGATAAATTTGGGTTAAATTTGACGGTCAAATTTAACCCGAGTAAGTAAAATTAAAGTCTCTTTGAGCGTTTTAGATCGCTTGCAAATTGGCATCCGAGGCTATCGCCTATCTTGCATGCTTTTTCAAAGAGCGCATATGCCTCTTTAAATTTTTTCTCCTCTAGCAGATACGATCCCGCAGTCGCGCATGAAAAGCCGTCGCCAAGCTCGCAACCCTTATTTAGCAGTGCACGCGCCTTTTCTTTGTCACTAGACACGTATATCCCGCCGGCACCCGAGCAGGCCTCTTTAGAGCCTAGTTCGCAGCCTTTTTCGTATAGCTCAAGTGCTTTTTTGGTGTCAGGCAGGATATCCTTGCCCAGCTGATAAAGCGCGCCTAGTTTTGCGCAGGCTAGACCGTTGTTCGCGTCGCAGGCAGCTGCAAATTTCTCGCGAGCCGTTACAAATTTAGAGCTCTCGTAGGCCTTTACGCCGTCCTCAAAATCGCCGCCCAGAGCAAAAACCGCGGCAACTAGCATTAGAAGTTTTTTCATTATCTCCCTTTAAATTAAAAATATTCTATTTTAGCATATTTAAAATTATTTTTTGTTTAGCCGTTGTTCTCGCGTTTTAAAATCAGGCATCAGCCCTGCGATGAAGCCATAAAAGCTTTTTTGATGGTGGGGGTAGATGAGATGGGTTAGCTCGTGAAGCACGACGTATTCGACTAGTTCGGGGGCTTTTTCGATCAAATTTAGACTTAAATTTATATAGCCTTTGCGCGAGTTGCAGCTACCCCAGCGAGTGGTCATTTTGCGAACGACGACGCGGTTTATCTTGCGGTTTACGGTAGGAGCGAATTTAGCTATAAAATGCTCGTAAACACGCCTTGCAAAGGCTTTTTTGTAGTTTTCTAGCGCAGCTAAACTCGCAGCGTAAATTTCGCCGTCAAATTTACGCTCGTCCAAGCATTTAAATTTGGCCTCGTCAAGGTGCAAGTTAAATTTGCTAGCGTCAAATTTGCCCTCAGAGTTAGCGCCGTAAAGGTGCGGGTTTTGCCCGTCCGCGCTAAAATTTAAGCCGTTAAAAATCTCCGAATCGCTTGCAAAGCGTCTTAAATTTACGCCCTTTAAATTCGGCTCAAATTTGATGCGATAAACCTCGCCCAGTAGTCTAAACTCGTCCTCGCGCGGTAAATTTGATAGCGTCTTTTCGTGAGCTGATTTTAGCCATTTGTAGTGTTTTTGCACAAACTCTAGCGCATATTTTTGCGCGGCGTAAAAGGGCAGCGAGACCGAGATTTCGCCGGTTTTAGCGACCTTTAGCCTGGTTGTTTTGACGCCTTTTTTAAAATTTAGCGCGACGTCAAATTCGCCGCATTTTACGCAAACGGTTTTTACACGAGGCGTTTTGATTGCCATTTTCTGCTTCTCCAGCGCCAGGTATTTACGAGTCCGCGCAGCCACTCATCGGCGGTAAATCCGATCCAAACGCCGATGATCCCCATGCTTTGCACGATACCCAGATAGTATCCCAGCGGCAGGCTCACGCCCCACATAAACACCGCGCCAGTCATCAGCGGAAATTTAGCATCCCCGCTCGCGCGCAGGGCGTTTACGATAACGATGTTAAAGGTTCGCCCCGTTTCAAGCGCGATAGAAAGCGTAAAAAGCGGCAGCATGACGGCCTTTAGCTCCTCGGTCAAATTTAGCCGCTCCATGATTTCAAATTTGCCAAAATACGCCGCCAAAACGACCGCGAGAGTCGCGATAAAGCCGATACGAAGCGCGCGGAAAGTGCGCGAGTAGGCCTCGTCAAATCTCATCGCGCCGACTAGGTGGCCGACGATAACCTCGTTTGCCACGCTGATGCTAGCTCCGCAAAGTAGGATTAAAAGCGTGATTTGAAAATAAACGGTTTGTACGTTTAGGCTGGCTTCGCCCATGCTCGCTACAAAGCCGAAAGCCACCATATACTGCGCCATCCAGAGTAAATTTTCGCCCGCGCTCGGAAGCCCGACGGATAAAATTTTACGCAAGATCGCAAACGGCAGGCTAAATAGACGTTTAAAGAAAATTTTGACTTTGGCGTAGTGGGTCAGGATCAAAAATAGCACGATAACGCCCACTAGTCGTCCCGCGACCGTCGAGACCGCGACGCCGTAGAGGCCGTAGTTTGGCAGTCCCAGCCAGCCAAAAAGCGCGATAGCGTTACCGCAAAGGGTGATGACGTTCATGAGCAGCGAAACCAGCATAACGGCGGTAGCGAAGTTATAGACGCGAAGCACTGCCGCTAACACCATGCCGATACCGTCAAAGGCTAGCGCGATACCGAGCATATGCAGGTAGCCAAAGCTCTCGGTGCGAAGCTGCTCGGGGACGTTTAAAAGCTCTAAAATCTCAAAACCGAAAAAGTAAATAAAAACCGCGCTGCCAAGCCCGATGATCGTGTTAAACGTGATGCTAGCGTGTATGACGCGTTTGGCTAAATTTATATTTTTAGCACCCAGAGCTTGAGCTACTACGACCGAACAGCCCACGCTAAGGAAGCTAAAAATGGTCATAAAAAGATCCATTATTTGGTTGCCAGCGCCCATAGCGCCGACTAGATGGACGCTGACTTTTGTCACCATATAGGTGTTTATGATGAGCGTCACGAAGTGCAAAAACATATCTAAAAATATCGGGATAGTAAGCTTTTTGAGCGATAAATTCATAATTTCTCTTTTGTAACATGGATTTTAAATAATGCGCGATTATATCCAAATATAAATTTAAAGCATTTTAAGGCGGCGCTGCGTGCTTTGCGGGCGAGCGGGCATAATCTTTTTATTAGATTAATCAAGTATAATTGAAAAAATTTAATCTAAACGGATATCAAATGCACAAAACAAATTTCACGTCACGCTGGGCGTTTATCATCGCTTGCGTGGGCTCGGCTATCGGTATGGCCAATGTCTGGGGGTTTCCTTATAAGGTCGGTACGAACGGCGGCGGCGCGTTTTTGCTCGTTTATCTGTTTTTTATCGCGATATTTTCCTACGTCGGACTTTCTGCGGAGTACGCTATCGGCAGACGCGCCAAAACCGGCACTCTAGGCTCATACGAATACGCGTGGAAGAGCCGAAACTGGGGCACGTTCGGTAAAATTTTAGGTTGGATACCGCTAGCTGGCTCGATGTGTATCGCTATAGGCTACGCTGTCATCATCGCATACGTTTTAAAGGCGCTATTTCAGGCGATCACGGGCTCGCTGATGACGGTGGATACGAACACTTGGTTTGAGTCCTTTGCGCTTTCGTCCTACTCGGTCGTGCCGTTTCACTTTATCGTCGTTGCGGGTACGCTAATTACGCTATTTTTCGGCGCGCACAGTATCGAAAAGACAAACAAAATCATGATGCCGCTTTTTTTCGTGCTATTTTTTATCCTAGCTATCAGAGTGGCGTTTTTAGACGGGGCGTTTGGCGGGTATAAATTCGTCTTTCACAGCGACTGGGGCAAGCTAGCAGATCCTATGGTGTGGGTAGCGGCGATGGGACAGGCCTTTTTCTCGCTATCTATCACGGGCTCTGGTATGATCGTCTACGGCGCGTATCTATCAAAGGACGAGGACGTCGTCGATAGCGCGCAAAAGACAGCGATCTTTGATACGATCGCGGCGATGACGGCGGCGCTTGTTATGCTACCTGCGGTATTTGCTTACGGCATGGATCCGGCGGCGGGGCCCGGGTTACTTTTCGTAACGCTGCCTAAAATTTTACAAGACATGCCGGGCGGTCAAATTTTCGCGATTATTTTATTTACGGCGGTGATTTTTGGCGGCGTGACATCGCTGCAAAATATGTTCGAAGCAGTCGCCGAGTCGATAATGCACAAATTTCCTAGCCTAAAGCGTGGCGTCGTGCTGATCGCGCTTTGCATAATATGCTTTGGTATCGGCGTAAATATGGAGGCCATAACTAGCTGGGGGCCGTGGATGGACCTCGTGTCGATCTATATCATCCCTATCGGTGCGGTGATCGGCGCGGTGTCGTGGTTTTGGGTTATCAAAAAAGAGGAGATCATGGACGAGATCAACACGGGCGCGGCAAAAAAGCAAGGCGCGTTTTGGTATTTTACGGGCAGATATATCTACGTGCCGATGGCGCTTGCGCTTTGTATCATCGCGCTTAGCATGCATATCTCGTTTTAAAGGGTGCGCGTGGCTCTAATCGACCTTATCGACGTTAGTAAAAAATTCGGTCCGAATGAAATTTTAAACAAAATAAGCCTCAGCGTAAACGAGCGCGAGCGTATCGCTATCATCGGCAAAAACGGTAGCGGCAAAAGTACGCTGATGAAGCTAGTAGCGGGCTCGCTAGAACCAGATAGCGGTAGGCGTATACTGCAAGGCGGCGTAAAAGTAGAAATGCTCGCGCAAAATCCCAAATTTGACGATGCGGCGACGGTAAAAGACGCGCTAAATTTGGAGCTAAAAGAGATCTTTGACGCGCGCGACGAGTATGCGGCGGTACTAGAAGCGCTCGGCCGCGATCCGCACAATAAAGAGCTAAATGCTAGGCAAGACGAACTAATCAAATTTATCGAGGCAAAAGACGGCTGGCAGATCGAGCGCAAGATCGAGCGCGTGCTGGAGGAGTTTAAGCTAAAAGAGTACGAAAACCGAGCTGTCGCAAGCCTCAGCGGAGGCGAGATACGCCGCGTGGCTCTGGGCGCGTTGATACTTAAAAAGCCCGATATTTTGCTGCTTGACGAGCCTACGAATCACCTTGACGTTTATATGGTGAGATTTTTAGAGGATATGCTAAAAAGCTCGCGCCAAACGATAGTTTTTATCTCGCACGATCGCTATTTTATCGACGCGCTAGCAACTAGAAGCGTCGAGATCGAGGAGGGTGCGCTGGCGTCATTTGACGGCGGATACGCAAACTATCTAGCCAAAAAAGAGGAAATTTTAGCCAGCCTAGCTAAATCTCACGAGACGCTGTTAAAACAGCTAAAAGCCGAGGAAGAGTGGCTGCGCCGCGGCGTCAAAGCGCGTCTAAAACGCAACGAAGGGCGCAAAGAGCGAGTGCTAGCTATGCGCGAAGAGGCGAAGAAAAATCCGGGCGTGATACGCCGCGTTAGGCTCGAGCTTGAGCGCGCGAGTAAAAATTTTAACCAAGCTCAAAGCGTAAACCGCAAAAAAATGCTATTTGAGATCAAGCAATTAAGCAAAACTATCGGCGGCAAGCAGCTTTTTTCGGGTTTTAACGCGCGCGTTTTGCAGGGCGAGCGTATCGCGATAGTCGGACGAAACGGCAGCGGCAAAAGCACTCTTATTAAAATTTTACTCGGGTTTGAAAAGCCTAGCAGCGGCGAGATCAAGCGAGGCGAAGTGCGCGTGGGGTACTTTGATCAGTCGCGAAGCGCGCTAGATGACGACAAGAGCCTTATTGAGACCTTTTGTCCAAATGGCGGCGATCACGTCATGGTGCGTGGGCGTAATATGCACGTTTATGGCTACCTTAAAAATTTCCTATTTCCTAAAGAATTCCTCGATAAACCCATCGGCGTGCTAAGCGGCGGCGAGAAAAACCGCGTTGCGCTCGCGCTGCTTTTTAGCAAGGAGTACGACGTGCTCGTGCTAGATGAGCCGACAAACGACCTGGATATCGCAACTATCAACATCCTTGAAGACTACCTGCAAAGCTTTGAAGGCGCCATAATCATAGTGAGCCACGACCGCTACTTCGTCGATAAGATCGCGCACAAACTCTGGGCATTTGAGGGCACGGCGATCGAGGTGCTACATCAAGAATACAGCGTTTATCTCGAGCTAGAAGACGAATTAGCCGAGCTTGGTAAATTTGAAGAAAGCCTAGCAAGCGAGGCCGAGCAAGCGCAAAAACAAAAGAGCAAAACCGGCGCAAAGCTAAGCTATAAGCAAACGCAAATTTTATCCTCGCATCCCGAAAAAATCGCTGCGCTAGAGGCCAAGATAAAAGAGCTAAACGCCGGCCTTAGCGATCCTAAAATCTATCAGCAAATCGGTCTAACCACGCTTTATAACGACCTAGAAGCGGCAAAAAGCGAGCT
>CALCKS010000109.1 GCA_937965895.1 uncultured Campylobacter sp. | reverse complement strand
TTTAATAAATTTCCTCGCATGATCCGCGATCTAAGCCGCGAGCTAAATAAGCAAATCGACCTTGAGATCACGGGCGAAGAAACGGAGCTGGATAAATCTATCGTCGAGCAAATCGGCGATCCACTGGTGCATATGATAAGAAACTCGTGCGACCACGGTATCGAAGACGGCGCGACCAGACTAGCCGCGGGAAAACCGGAAAAAGGCACCATCCAGCTAAAAGCCTACAATGAAGGCAATCATATAGTAGTCGAGATCACCGACGACGGTAAGGGGCTAGACGCCGAGATGCTAAAGGCTAGATCGGTCGAAAAAGGCATCATTACCGAGCGCGAGGCCGATGCGATGAGTGACAAAGAGGCGTTTGGGCTTATATTTAAGCCTGGATTTTCGACTGCTGCGAAGGTAACTAACGTAAGCGGTCGCGGCGTGGGAATGGACGTCGTAAAAACGAATATCGAAAAGCTAAACGGTATAATCGACATCGAAAGCGAAGTGGGCAAGGGCACGACGATGAAGCTAAAGATCCCACTCACGCTAGCGATCATACAGTCGCTTTTAGTCGGAGCTCAGGAGGAATTTTTCGCTATTCCTCTAGCAAGCGTTTTAGAGACTGTGCGCGTACCGATCGACGATATCTATACGATCGACGGCAAAAACGTGCTCAGACTACGCGACGAGGTGCTTTCGCTGGTTAAGCTATCTGATATCTTTGGCGTCAAGCAGGTCTTTGACGGCGGCGATCAGACATACGTAGTCGTTATCGGTGTAGCGGAGGCGAAGCTAGGCATCATCGTAGATAGCCTCGTAGGACAAGAAGAGATCGTCATCAAATCAATGGGCGATTATCTGCAAAATATCCCTGGAATCGCGGGTGCAACGATAAGGGGCGACGGCCGCGTAACACTCATCATCGACGTAGGTATGATGATGGAGATGGCAAAAGATATAAAAGTAGACATAAAAGCTAGCATGGAATCCTCAAAAAGCGTCAAAGAAAAACCGAGCGATTATAAAGTGCTGATCGTCGACGACTCGAAGATGGACAGAACCATAATGCAAAAATCGCTAGCCCCTCTTGGCGTAACGGTGATCGAGGCTACCAACGGAGTCGAGGCTCTAACTATCGTAAAATCTGGCGAACACGCGCTTGATGCGATGCTAATCGATATCGAAATGCCGCGAATGGACGGCTACACGCTAGCAGGCGAAATTCGCAAGTACTCAAAATATAGAAATTTGCCGTTAATAGCCGTAACTTCAAGAACGTCAAAAACCGACAGGCTAAGAGGCGTGGAGGTAGGAATGACTGAGTACATCACCAAGCCGTATTCGTCTGAGTACCTTGAAAACGTAGTTAGAAAAAATATCAAACTAATAGGATAGAACATGAACGACAAACTAAATCAGGTTCTAAAAAGACAAAAAAGACAGGTGATAGACCCTAGCGAAAAAGAGCGCGAGGAGATCGTCCAGCTAGTCGGCTTTATCGTTGGCGACGAGGAGTATGCGATACCCATTTTAAATATCCAAGAGATAATTAAGCCGATCGAATACACTCGCGTGCCTAGCGTGCCGGAGTATGTTTTGGGCGTGTTTAACCTGCGCGGTAGCGTCATCCCGCTAATCGACTTAAGGAAGAAATTTTCTCTAAACGCTGCAAAGCCAAGCCCAAGCACGAGGTATATCGTGATGAAAGAGGGCGATAACGTCGCGGGATTTGTGATTGACAGGCTAACGGAAGCCATCAGGATACAGCAAAACAGGATCGATCCGCCGCCTGAAACGCTTTTAAAAGACAAAGGCATGATTTACGGTATCGGCAAAAGAGACAACAACATCCTTACGATTTTAAAAGTCGAAGCACTACTAAAACGCGATTTCTAGGGTCAAATTTGATAAAGCTTTGCGTATTTGATTTTGATTCGACGCTGATGGACGGCGAGACGATAGATTTTCTAGCCGCGGCAAAGGGTGTGGGCGATGAGGTCAGTGAAATAACTGCAAAAGCGATGGCGGGCGAGCTTGATTTTTTTGAGAGTTTAACGCGCCGAGTGTCGCTTTTAAAGGGGCTTGAGCTTGCTAAAGTAGATCAAATTTGCTCAAGTTTACCGCTTATGTCCGGAGCCGCCGAGTTGATCGCACATCTAAAAAGCAAAGGCATCAAGGTCGTAGTTTTTAGCGGAGGATTTCACTCGGGCACGGACAGAGCGCAAGAGAAGCTCAAATTCGACGCTAGCTTTGCAAATATCCTGCATCACAAAGACGGCGTCCTAACCGGACTCGTGGGCGGCGAGATGATGTTTGGTTTTTCAAAGGGCGCGATGCTTGCAAATTTACAAAATTTGCTTGGAATCTCAAAAGAGCAGACGATGAGCGTAGGCGACGGTGCCAACGACCTATCTATGTTCGAGCATTCAAATTTGAAAATCGCGTTTTGCGCGAAGCAAATTTTAAGGCAAGCGGCAACTTGTTGTGTGGATAAAAAAGATTTGCGCGAGATCATAAATTTGATATAAAAAGGCGAGAAAAATGTTTAATAACGATATAAATTTTTCATTGTGGTGCGACTTTATCGAGCGCGACTTTTTGCAAGACGAGTTTGAAAATTTACTTCAAATAGGCGCTATTAACGGCGTGACCTCAAACCCGTCCATCTTTAAAGCCGCGTTTTTATCAGACTCCTATAAAGACGTCATTGGCCAAATGGGCAAAAAATATCCAAAGGCGCTTTACGAGGCGCTCGCGGTGCAAGATATCAAGATAGCCGCAACCAAGCTTTTGAGGCATTACGCAAACGGCGACGACGGATTTGTTAGCATCGAGGTCGATCCTAGCTTTTGCGATAACGCCGCAGCTACGGTGGACGAGGGCGCTAGGCTGCACGCAGAAATCGGCATGCCAAACGTCATGATTAAAATTCCCGCGACAAAAGCGGGTTTTGAAGCGATGAGCGCACTAAGCGCGCGCGGTATCGCGGTAAATGCGACGCTGATCTTCTCGCCGGAGCAAGCCGTAGCGTGTTTGGATGCTTTTGAAGAGGGCGTGAAGGCTTATGAGAAAAAATTTCCGCTAACTCCGCTACCAAAAAGCGTGATTAGCATTTTTGTTAGCAGGTTTGATCGCTTGCTAGATGAAAAAATGCGCGAGAACTCGCTGCCGACGGGTCAAATCGGCATCATGAACGCGACTAAAATTTATAAAATCATAGAAAATAAAAACTTGCCGACGACAAGGGCATTGTTTGCTAGTACGGGCGTAAAGGGCGATGATCTGGCAAAGGATTATTACGTAAAAGAGCTAATGTATCAAAATGCGGTAAATACGGCTCCGCTTGATACTATCAAGGCCTTTATCGCTGGTAAAAACGAACCTAAAACCGCCGTTAGCGACGACAGTATAGAGAAATTTTTCGGCGTGGTAAAAAGAGCCGACATAGATATGGAGAAGGTTTACAAAGACTTGCTAAACGACGGCTTAAAGCAGTTTGTGACAGCATTTGAAGATATAATGAAAGCGCTTAAATGAAGCCTTTGAGATTTACTTCGTCGCAGCAAGAAGATGCAATGGACTACGAGCCTATCGGTTCTAGTATTAAATTTGACACTCAAGACGACGAACTTGAGCGCATCATAAATCTAAGAGCGAATGCGGTAAAAAACGATATACAAAAAATAAGAGATAAAAATAAAGAAGATTCGCAAGAAGATCAAATAATAGAGCTAAAATCTGAAAAAGATGAGCAGAAGATCGGCGAAGTTGCAGATAAAAATTTGAGCGATCATGAGCCCGTGTTTAAATTTGGACAAAATTTTGATTTTGGGAACTTGCCTGCGCTCAAACCCATAGACGACGAGCCCGTAAAAGTCAAAGAAGCGGTGGAAACCGTCAAATTTGACGGTTTTATCGAGCCCGGTGACTTGGAAGCAAAAAAACACGAGCTAAGCGAAAATCTCCAAGCTATCAACGAAGCACTGAGCGAAATAGACGCACTGGACGAGATGCCGCCAAAAAAAGATGAGTTTGACGAGACTGCGAAAGCTACGGCGCAAGAACAGTCGATTTGCGATGAAACACCGGATATAAAATTTGGCGGAGATAACGTAAGTTTGGATGATTTGGGTATTAAATTTACGCAAAAAGAGGTCGGCATGCAACAGCACCCTAGCGAAAAGGATCAAATTTTAGACTTTTTTCAAAACGAATTTAGCATAGTTCAAGATGAAGAAAATAAAGATATAGAGGATAAAATCGGCATAATCAATAACGATGGCGCCAGCGACAAAAACGAGATAAACGCAATCCCTGTGCAGCTGAATTTAAACGTTGGTTTTGGAGACGATCGGCAAAATAAAGAGCAAAAAGATATCGACGAATCCATAAATTTGCGTGAATCGCAAGCGCAAAATTTAGAGCCGAATTTCACACAAATGCAAATTGCCGCAAATAAAGTTGCGGCGCAAGTGCAAACTATAAACAATAGGCAAGAAAACCAAACAAATACGTTAAAAAAACCTGAAGTGCGACCGGTTAAATACAAGGATAGGGCGGCGCTTTTAGCCGAGCTTGGCATCGGTATGGAAGATGAAACTTTCGGGATGCCGATTAGAACCACCGTGCCGCAGAGCGACGAAGAGAACGAAAAAAAAGCCGAAATGAAGGTTATACTGGATGGGTATCTATCAAAACTTATCGAGCTTGGCGGTAGCGACTTGCACGTAAAATCCAGCAAAGTAGTTCGCGGTAGATTTAATGGCGAGATATTTACGATGGGCGATAAAATTTTAGATTACGACAACTCGATACTACTTGCAAAGGAGATTTTAGGAGCGAATTATTACAATCTTATGAAAAAAAAGAGTGTGGATTTTACATATAAATTAAACGACGACTACCGTTTCCGTTCAAACGTCTTTTTGCAGATGGATGGCGTATCTTTCGTATTTAGAACGATACCGACGAAAATTCCTACGATGTCGGAGCTTTTGTTGCCGCCGGTTATTGAAAAACTTTGCAATAAAGTAAATAGAGGCATCATCCTAGTAACTGGACCTACCGGTAGCGGTAAAACAACGACACTAGCTAGCATGATAAACCACCTAAATCACACAAAAAACTATCACATCGTTACTATCGAAGATCCGATCGAGTTTATATATAACGACGACAAAAGCGTAATAAATCAGCGCGGTATCGGCCAAGACGTAGATAGTTTCGCCGACGCGCTAAGGGCTTCTTTGCGTGAGGATCCGGATGTTATATTTGTGGGCGAGATGAGAGACCTAGAGACTGTTAGAACCGCGATAAATGCAGCAGAAACAGGACACTTGGTGCTTGCTACACTTCACACCCTTGATGCTAAAGAAACTATCGGCCGCGTCATAAATATGTTTCCTAAAGAGGAGCAAAACCGCATAAGGATGACCTTTGCCTCGGTTGCGGAGGCTATCATATCTCAGCGCCTTGTCGTGACTACGACCGGCAAACGCCGCGTCGCTTGCGAAATAATGGTAAAAAACATAAGAATAAGAGATATGATCTTAGAAGATAGAGATAGCGAAATTTACGACGCGATAGAACAAAGTAAAAATACCTACGGAATGCAGACCTTTGAGCAGCATTTGCTTGATATGTATGCTTCGGGAATTATAACAAAAGAAGAAGCGCTAAAAAGCGCCAGCAGAAGGGAAAACCTCGATATCAAAATCAAGAGCGCCGACCTTGCCAAAAAACGAGCGATGGTTGCCTCTATCGAAGAAGATGCCGAGCTTTTAAAAGAATTTCAAAGCGAAGTTATCGCGCTTAAAGATATCAAGTAAGGCGAAATTTATATAAATTTGGGTATTATCGGCTTCTATTTTTCAAGAAAGGAAAACGATGTTAGAAGGTATCGTTAGAGAGAGTATCGGTAAAAAGGCGTCAAAAGCCTTGAGAAGAGATGGTTATCTAATCGCCAACATTTACGGCAAGGGATTAGAGAACGTGCAGGCCGCTTTTAAAATCAATGATTTTATAAAAGAGGTTCGCAAAAAAGAGAGCCTTGCGTTTGATGTAAAAGTAGGCGGAAAAACCTTGAAAGTCGTAGTAGTCGAGTATCAAAAAGACCCTGTGACAAACGCACTACAACACGTTGATTTGAAGGTTGCGCTTCCAGGCGTCGTCTCAAAATACATGATTCCGGTTAAACCTTACGGAACTCCGGTCGGTCTAAAAAATAAAGGCGTTTTGATCATCTCAAAAAGACGCTTGGCTGTAAAATGCACGGCTGAAAATTTGCCGAATTCATTCGACATAGACGTTAGCGGTCTTGATATAGACAACACCGTTCTAGTGCGCGATATAGCCGTTCCCGCGGGCGTCACTATGCTCGATGCTGACCGCGTAGCGGTTCTGGGCGTAATAAAAGCTAAATAAGGCTAGCCTTGATACTCATAGTTGGACTGGGAAACCCCGGTCCCGAGTACTCCAAAACAAGACACAACGTCGGCTTTATGCTGATAGATAGACTTAAAAACTCAAATTTTACAGATGTAAGCTCGGTCAAATTTCAAGGCGAGCTGTTTAAATTCCAAAATTTACTTTTTCTAAAACCGACAACCTTTATGAACCTAAGCGGACGAAGTGTAAAAGCCGTAGCCGATTTTTATAAACCCGAGCGTATTATCGTTGTTCACGACGACCTTGATCTAAATTTCGGCGTCGTTAAATTTAAAAAGGGCGGCGGAAACGGCGGGCATAATGGGCTAAAATCGATCGACGCGTTAATGGGCGCAGATTACGAGCGCGTTCGTATCGGTATCGGCAGAAGCGCGCACAAAGGCGAAAGCGCGGTAACCGGCCATGTGCTCGGCGAATTTAACGCAGATGAAAAAGAGGGATTGGAAAAAATTTTGGACTACTGTGAAAACGCGCTAAATGAGCTAATAAAAACCGACATCGACGTTGTCTCGCAAAAATTTTCAACCAAAAAAGGCATTTTGTGAGAGGGGTAAATTTGGCATTCGCGACTTTTGCGTTTTCTCAAATTTTGCGACTTTTTAAAGCTCTAAAAAATCGGTTAAATTTAAAGCCAAAATTTAAAACCGTGCGCCAAATTTTCTCTACCGCAAATTTTATAAATTTACTTCAAAACTTTACCTGCAAATTTATAAAATTTACGAAAAAAATACTCAGACAAAAACTTGAATTCGGATTTTTTAAGAGCGTAAAACAAGTCTGTTTCTCGCCTAGTCAAAAAGCGGCAAATTTGAGCGTTATTACGGCGGCAAAGGATGCATATTTGCAGCATAGCTCAAATAGTAAATTTGCAGGGCAAGTTTGCGGTATTTTTGGTAGCGCTGCTTTCGTCCGCCGCCCCGCGTACGCAAAATTTGATTTAAGAGAGCCAAGATGAACCTTTACGCGCGTTACGTCGGCTGGCTTTATTTTAAATATTTCGTGATTATATTCGTCGCACTCACGCTTTTTTACGTCGGTATCGATATCCTAACCAACCTAAAAGATATGCCCGCAAGCGCGAACCTAAAGCTGCTTTATTTTGGCCTCACCTCGCTTACGGCGGTAAACTACGTCTTGCCGCTCGCACTCATTTTTGCGCTGATAACTAGCAAATTTAGCATGATTCGCAGCAACGAGCTCGTGAGCTTTTACGCGCTGGGTATCGATAAAAATCGCCTGATAAAACCGCCTTTTTACATCGCGCTTGCTATCACGTTTATCTACGTCGGGCTAAATTTCACGCCTTTTGCCTACGCCTACGAGTACGGGCGAAACATCGTCAAGCTCTCGAATTTATCGCGTACGAGCTCTGATATTTTCTTAAAATTCGAAGGCAAATTTGTCTACATGGACAGCCTAAATCCCATTAGCGGCGAGGCTAAAGACGTGCGGATATTTGATATAAACGGTAGTAATCTGCGCAGCGCGACCTTCGGCGAAAGCGCGAAATTTACAGATGACGCGTGGCTTTTAAAGAACGCTAAAATCGTAAATTTGCCGCAAAATATTAAGCTCGGCGAAAAAGGGCTTGATATCAAAACGCCAAGCGAGCTAAAAACGCTTGAAAATTTTAAACCAAAAACGATAGAAAGCGCGTCGGCGGAGAGCTCGGCGATCACGATACCCGATGCGGTGGATTACATTTTGGCGTTTAAGGACGAGGGCGTCGGGTTAAATTCAACCAAAACTACGCTTTACAACCTCGCTTTCGCACCGTTTTTTGCGCCACTTATGGTACTTATAATTTACTATTTTTTGCCGGTTACGGGACGATTTTTTAATCTCGCCTTAAAAAGCTTTATCTTCACAATCGCCTCGCTTTGCGTCTGGGGCGCACTTTTTGTGATGATGAGGTTTGCTAGAAACGGCATCGTCTCGCCAGAGGTCGGCGTGCTTTTACCGATAATTTTACTTGGCGCATACGCTTTTTATCTGCGTTTTGGGAGTCGTTAAGAGAGATTTAGGCAAAATTTCTGTAAAATCTAACTATTTTTAAACAAGGTCGGTTATGGATTTTACGAATTTAGCGCAAAAGTACGGCACCCCTCTTTACGTTTACGATTTTGACTACATGGCACACCGCTACGAAGTGCTAAAAAACGCGTTTCACGCTAGAAAATCTCTCGTATGTTACGCCGTTAAGGCAAACTCAAATTTAAGCGTTTTGAAATTTTTAGCCGGGCTTGGAGCCGGGTTTGACTGCGTGAGCGTAGGCGAAGTTAAGCGCGCGCTGCTAGCGGGAGCTAAAAGCTACCAGATCATCCTAAGCGGCGTAGGCAAGCGCGACGACGAGCTTAAATTTGCTTTAGAAAATGAAATCTTGATGATAAATTTAGAAAGCGAGGCCGAGATGAACCGCCTGGAGGATATCGCAAAACAGCTGGGCAAGCCCGCTCGCATCAGCATCCGCGTAAATCCAGACATCGACGCCAAGACGCACCCTTACATCTCGACCGGACTAAACGAAAATAAATTTGGCGTGGATCTGCAAACGGCAAAAAAAATGTATCTACACGCCAAAAACTCGCCTTATCTAGAACCCGTAGGCATCCACAGCCACATCGGCTCGCAGATAACCGACATCAAGCCCGTTATCGAAGCGGCAAAGATCGTGGCAAATTTGACTAGAGAGCTAAAAGCTGCGCAAATCGATATTAAATTTTTTGACGTCGGCGGCGGCATAGGTATCGTTTACGGCGATGAGAGCGAGCCTGATCTATACGAATACGCGCAGGGCATTTTGGCAAATTTAAGCGGCCTGGATGTCACGGTAGTTTGCGAGCCGGGACGCTTTATCGTCGGCAACGCGGGATATTTTCTAACTAGCGTGCTTTACGAGAAATTTAATAAAGAAAAGCGCTTTGTAGTCGTGGATGGCGCGATGAACGACCTTATACGCCCGAGTCTTTATCAGGCTAGGCATAAAATTTTTGCTATTAGCGGCGGCAAGACTCTTTGCGAGTGTAAGACTGAGCAGCTTCGGGATCTCAAATTTAGCCCTTGCGACGTGGTCGGGCCGATCTGCGAGAGCGGCGATTTCCTCGCAAAAGACCGAAATTTACCGCCGTTAAACGCAGGCGATCTAGTCGTAATCAAATCAGCCGGCGCATACGGCTTTGCGATGAGTAGCAACTACAACACTCGCGGGCGCGCTGCGGAGGTTGCGGTAAAAGGCGACGAGGACTTTTTGATAAGACGCCGTGAGAGCTTCGAGGACGTCGTGGCGCTGGAGCGAGAATTTTTAGGCTAAGGAGCGAAAATGCAAAACATAAACGACCTTAGAAACGAGATAGATAAGATCGACGACGAGGTGCTAAAGCGCCTAAATGAACGCATGAATTTCGTGCGAAAGATCGGCGAGCTAAAGCAAACCAGCGGCAGCGCAATCTATCGCCCCGAGCGCGAAAGAGCGATCCTAAACCGCCTCGAGGGGCAAGACTCCGCGTTTTTAAATAAAGCCGCGATCGAGGCGATCTATCTTGAAATTTTTGCCGTCAGTAGAAATCTCGAGATGCCCGAAAAAGTCGCCTATCTAGGGCCTGAGGGCACCTACACGCACCAGGCCGCCGAGAGCCGTTTCGGCGCGATGAGCGCATATCTGCCGTTAGCTAGTATCGAGGCGGTTTTTACCAAACTAAAGCATAAAGAGGCCAAATACGGCGTCGTGCCGATAGAAAATAACACCGAAGGCGCGGTGGGCGCGACGCTAGACTGCCTAGGACGGTTTGATAGCGTCAAGGTCGTGGCTGAAATTTACATGGATATCCACCACATTTTTGCGAGCAAATGCGAAAATTTAAAAGACATCAAACGCATCTACTCGCACCCGCAAGGCTACAATCAGTGCCGCAAATTTTTAGACGATCATATGCTTTCATCAGTCGAGTTTATCCCGGCAAAATCGACCGCGCAGGCTGCACAGCTAGCCGGTAGCGAGCCAAATTCGGCCGCTATCTGTTCTAAGATCGCAGCCAAGCTTTACGGCGTGCCGATCTTGTTCGAGACGATCGAGGATAACGCCGCAAACCGCACGAGATTTTTTATATTAAGCGATTTTAAAAACGAGCGAGCGCAAAGAAATAAAACATCTATCTTAGCAAAGACCGATCACCGTCCCGGCGGGCTAGTGGAGCTGCTACTAGCCTTTAGAGACGAGGGTATAAACATAACCAAACTAGAGAGCCGCCCGATAAAACAGCGCGAATTTAAGGCGAATTTTTATATAGATTTCGATGGGCACATAGACGACGACAATGTTCAAAAAGCGATACAAAAAGCGGTAAGCTACGGCCACGAAATCGCGTGGCTAGGAAGCTACGTCGCGTGGGAGGAATGAGATGAAATTTAACGAAAATTTAGCAAATTTGGTAAGCTACGAGGCGGGCAAACCTATCGAGCTAGTCGTGCGCGAATACGGCATCGACGCCAAAGACGTCATCAAGCTAGCCAGCAACGAAAACCCGTACGGTACGAGTCCTGCGGTAGTAAAAGCAGTCGGCGAGATAGTAAACAGAATGCATCTTTATCCCGACGATAGCTACTTCGAGCTAAAGGCTGCGTTGGCAAATAAATTCGGCGTTAGCGCAAAATCTATCGTAATAGGCTCGGGAAGCGATCAGATAATAGAATTTGCCGTGCACGCAAAGGCAAACGCTAATAAGGGAATTTTGACTGCGGGCATAACTTTTGCTATGTATGAAATTTACGCCAAAGCAGCGGGCGCGAAGGTCTTTAAAACAAAGAGCAAAGAGCACGATCTAGGCGAGTTTTTGCAAATTTATAAGGCAAACAAAGACGAGATCGGCGTGATATTTTTGTGCGTGCCAAATAACCCTCTGGGAGGCTGCTTGGATGCTGAAGAAATTTATAAATTTCTAGAGCAAGTCGATACCGATACGCTCGTGGTTATCGACGGCGCATATCAGGAGTTTGCTAAATTTAAAGACGCGAAAAAAGAGATAAGACCGCGCGAACTCATAGCTAAATTTCCAAACGCGATATACCTGGGCACGTTTTCTAAGGCTTACGGTCTTGGCGGTATGCGCGTAGGATACGGCATCGGCGAAGAAAGCGTGATGAGTGAGCTAGGAAAACTAAGAGCGCCTTTTAATATAACGACGCTTAGTTTAAAAGCGGCCATAGAAGCGCTCAAAGACGAAGAGTTCGTAAAGATGACGCTTGAGACGAACTTTGAGGAGATGAAAAAGTATGAAAAATTTGCCGACCTTCACGACATAAAGCATCTACCAAGCTTTACGAATTTTATCGTTTTTGAGTTTGAGCGTCAAAACGCGAGCGAGCTTGCTCAAAATCTGTTAAAAAAAGGTATAATTTTACGTGATCTAAAAGGCTACGGATTAAACGCGGTTCGCATAACGATCGGACTGCCGAATCAAAATGACGTAGTTTTAAAACAAATTGGGGGAAATTTAAAGTAAATGGATTTCAAAACCGCAATTCAACAAATCGGACAGGTCTATCACAACCTCTCGTTAAGACAGCGCCTAGTCGCCGCGGGCTCGGTCGTGCTCGTGGTCGGTTTTTTAGTGTTTTTGAGCATTCACAAAAGCTCAAACGAAAACTACGACGGCTATAGCGTACTTTTTGAAAACACTTCCGCCGCAGACTCTGCGCTGATAATCCAGCAACTTGAAAAAGATAAGGTAAAGTATAAAATTTTAAACGAGGGCACGATTTTGGTGCCAAACTCGGACGTTTACCGCGAGAGGATCTCGATCGCGTCGCTTGGGATTTTAAAAGACGGCAAGGTTGGATTTGAGATTTTCGATAAACAAGAATTTGGCGCGACTGATGCCGAGCAAAAGGTCAAATTTCAGCGTGCGCTCGAGGGAGAGTTAGCTCGCACGATCGAAAGTCTAGCACCGATAAACAAAGCCATCGTGCGTATCGCGATACCCAAAGAAACGATTTTTACCGAGCGAGCCACGCCTCCAAGTGCGTCTATCGTGTTAAATTTAAAAGACGGGCAGAGCTTAAATTTAAAACAAATTACCGGCATTAAAAACTTAGTCGCGGCCGCGGTGGCAAATTTAAAACCAGAGCAAGTCAAAATCGTGAGCCAGGACGGAGTACCGCTAGGCGAGGAGGACGGCGAATACGATAGCGATCAGATCACGCAACAAATCCGCTACAAACGCGACGCCGAGCACAATCTCGAAGAAAAAATCATAAACGTCCTATCGCCTATCGTGGGCGGCTCGGATAAGGTCGTAGCCAAAGTAACGATAGACTTTGACTTTGCTAGAAAAGACAGCCAAAGCGAGACCTTTGATCCAAACTCTGTAGCTAGAAGCGAACAAAACGTCGAAGAAAAACGCCAAGGCAGCAAAGAAGCCGAAGTACAAGGCGTGCCGGGAGCCGTGAGCAATATCGGTCCGGTCGAAGGCCTGCAAGACGGTAAAATGAAAGAGCTGTACTCAAAAAGCTCATCTACGACAAACTATGAAATCTCAAAAAAAGTCGAGCGCGTCAAGGATCAGTTTGCTAAGATAAACCGCCTAAGCGCCGCTGTCGTCGTAGATGGAAAATACGAAAATAAAAAGGACGAAAAAGGAAATCCAACTAGCGAAATAGCCTACGTACCGCTTGATAAAGAGCAGCTAGCGCGTATAGACGCTCTTATTCGCCAATCTATCGGTTTTGATCAAAACAGAGGCGACGAGGTCACGGTTAGTAACTTTGAGTTCCAGCGTCAAGACGGACAGACGCCGGCTAGCAAAGTTCAGTCCTTTTTCGAGCTTTACGTAGTGCCGTTTTTGCCTATCTTGAAGTATCTTTTTGTAGCGATCTTACTATATGTATTCTACAAGAAAGTCATTACGCCGTTTATGACCAAAATGCTTGAGGATGTAAAAGAAGAAGAGATCGATCTATCCGAAAACGAGGTTCAGCTCGAGGATAGCGAAGATACGCTGGAGAAATTTCAAGCAGCTAGGAAAAAGGTTGAGGAGCAGCTGGGTATCGGAGATAACTTTAATGAGGATGACCTGCGCTACGATGTATTACTAGAAAAGATGAAACTAGTCGTTCAAGATCGCAGTGAAGAGATAGCCGTATTGCTTCAAGATATGATAAAAAACGATTCTGACTTTAGCAACCGTAAGGACTTTTAATGGCAATAAAGTTAAATGAACAACAAAAGATGATTTACGACGACCTTTCGATGCCCGAAAAGGTCGCTATTTTGCTTATTCAGCTAGGCGAGGACGTTACGACGCTACTGTTTTCGCATATGGAGGTTGACGTCATAACCGAAATTTCGCGCTATATAGCCACCGCAAAGAGTACCGACAAAAGCGTAGCTGCTGCGGTTTTAGAAGAATTTTACGCTCTCATGCAGTCAAATCAATATATGAGAAGCGGCGGTTTAGAGTACGCGAAAGAAATTTTATACCGCACCTTTGGCCCGGAAGCTGCGCAAAAGATACTCGACAAGCTCGCAAAAAGCATGGAAAACACAAAGAGCTTCGGTTATCTTACCAAGGTCAAGCCTCAGCAGCTTGCAGACTTTATTGTTAACGAGCATCCGCAGACTATCGCGCTTATTTTGGCGCATATGGACTCAACCAGCGCAGCCGAGACGCTTTCGTTTTTTAATAACGAGCTTAGAAGCGAGGTCGTCGTGAGAATGGCAAATTTGGGCGACATCAGCCCGTCCATAATCAAACGCGTTTCAACGGTGCTAGAGGGTAAACTAGAGAGCCTCACGTCCTACAAGGTCGAAGTCGGCGGACCAAGGGCCGTGGCGGAGGTGTTAAATCGCCTCGGCCAAAAGGCGTCCAAAGCTACGATCGAATATATCGAGGATGTCGACGACAAGCTCGCTACGACGATCAAAGAGCTTATGTTTACCTTTGAGGATATTAACACCCTCAATCAAGCAGCTATCCGCGAAATACTTAAAAACGTCGATAAAAAAGACCTCATGGTCGCTCTAAAAGGCAGCGGCGACGCATTGAGAGATAAATTTCTCTCCAGTATGTCTCAGCGCGCCAGCGATTCGTTTAAAGAGGAGATGCAGTTTTTGGGAGCGGTGCGCGTAAAAGACGTCGAAGAGGCGCAGCGCCGCATAGTAGAGCAGGTTCAGGCCCTAGCCGAAAGCGGGGCTTTCCAAATAGGCGAAAGCGATGAGATGATAGAATGAAAAGTAGCGTAATAACAAATGAGCGCTCAAAAGAGCACTTCGTAGAAAACTATCGGTTTAAAATTTTAGGCCAGGAAAAAAGAAGCGAGGATACACACTCGGCCCACGAAAGCGAATCCGGCCGCGCGACCGAGCATAACGAGCGAGCCTTAAACGGCGGGCAGGAGGGCTCAAATTTAGGCGAAGCAAAAGAGCAGGGCGGGCATTTTAAGCCTGAGTCAAGCTTCATCGAGGAGCTTTTGAAGCGCACCGACGAGATGAGCGGTAGTATGATAAAGCTGCAAATGCAAATCGAAAATCAAGAAAACGAATTTGCCAAACGCCTAGAGAGCGAGATCCAACGCGCTAAAGAGGACGGCATAAAGCAGGGTAGAGACGAGGCGGCGGCTAAATTTGACGAGGAGCTAAAAGCGCTTGAGAGCAGATATTTAGGCTCTATAAATAAGCTTGAAGAGCAGGCGGCTAAATTTGAAAGCCTCATCGCATCTAGCGAAGCGCAGCTGCCGGCCACCGCAGTCGAGGTCGCAAAAGAGGTCGTAAAAAAAGAGATTTCGCTAAATTCGGCAAACATCGCGGCGGCTATTTGCAAGGAGCTTTTTAGCGAGATAAAAGACGCCAAAGAGGTGCAAGTCAAAGTAAATCCGAAAGATTACGAGTTTATCAAAGAAAATTTCTCCGGTCAAAACGTCAAAATCTCCGCCGACGAAGCCATCAGCGCGGGCGGAGCGATCGTGCTTAGCGACGCGGGCAACCTCGAGGGCACGATCGAAGCCAGACTAGAAAAAATCAAAAAGATAATAGGACAATGATAGACGTAAAATCTATGAATATGGAGGAGCTCGAAGCGCTTTGCGGGAAGCTCCGTGATAAAATTTTACAAACCGTCAGC
Organism: uncultured Campylobacter sp.; assembly: GCA_937965895.1. Lineage (GTDB taxonomy): Bacteria > Campylobacterota > Campylobacteria > Campylobacterales > Campylobacteraceae > Campylobacter_A. The sequence continues at coordinate 500 of CALCKS010000109.1, read as the reverse complement.
GCAAATGGCGGACATCTTAGCTCAAACATCGGCGCAGTCGAGCTTATCGTCGCGATGCATTATGTTTTCGACGCAGCAAAAGACCCGTTTATATTTGACGTTAGCCACCAAAGCTACGCGCACAAGCTAATCACTGGACGCTGGGATAAATTTGACACGCTTAGAAAATTCGGCGGTATCAGCGGCTACACCAAGCCCTCCGAGAGTAAATACGACTACTTTATCGCCGGACACAGCTCCACCTCTATCTCGCTTGCAGTCGGCGCGTCAAAGGCGATCAAGCTAAAAGGCGAGGATCGCATCCCCGTGGCTTTTATCGGCGATGGCTCGATGAGCGCGGGTATCGCGTATGAGGCGCTAAATGAGCTTGGCGATATCAAAAACCCATGCGTCATCGTCCTAAACGATAACGAAATGAGCATCAGCAAGCCCATCGGCGCCTTTAGCAACTACCTGTCGCAGATGATGGCTGGGCCGCTGTATCAGAAGTTTAAAAGCCG
>CALCKS010000108.1 GCA_937965895.1 uncultured Campylobacter sp. | reverse complement strand
CCACTGCGTGCCGATGGCTGATGGTGGCGAAGGCACAACGGCAGCGCTGGTCGCGGCACGCGGCGGTGAGTGGCGGGAAGTGCTTGTGCAAGGCCCGCTTGCTCGCCCCGTCACCGCCCGCTATGGCCGCCTGCCCGATGGCAGCGCGGTGATGGAAATGGCGGAAGCAGCCGGCTTGCACCTGCTTGCCCCTGCTGAGCGCAATCCGCGTCTGACCTCCACCTTCGGCGTCGGCGAAATGCTGCGCCATGCGCTCGCCGACGGTGCGCGCCACATCATCCTCGGTATCGGCGGCAGCGCCACCAACGATGGCGGTGCGGGGATGCTGCAAGCGCTCGGCGTGCGTCTGCTGGATGAGAAAGGCAGCGAACTGCCACGCGGCGGGGCAGCATTGTCCCGCTTGGCGCGCGCCGATTTCAGCGCTCTGCTGCCCGATTTACGCGACTGCACCCTGCAAGTCGCCTGCGACGTCAATAACCCGCTCTGCGGCGAACGCGGTGCCAGCGCCATCTTCGGTCCGCAAAAAGGCGCGGATGAACAGATGGTAAAGGACCTGGATGCAGGGCTTATTAGCTTTGCAAGTGCGACTAGCGAGCACTTTTCGAGCGAATTTTGGAACTTTAAGGGTGCGGGCGCGGCAGGCGGGCTAGGGTACGGGTTTGTTAGTTACCTAAACGCCAAACTAAAGCCCGGCATCGACATCATCATGGAGGAAATCCGCCTCGAAGAAGACGTAAAAAACGCCGATCTAATCATCACCGGCGAGGGGCGACTGGATTTTCAAAGCTCGATGGGTAAGACGCCGACCGGAGTGGCGAAAATCGCCAAAAAATACGGCAAGCCGATCATCGCGCTAGCAGGTAGTGTGTCGCCGTGTGCCGGCGGCTGTAACGAAAACGGCATCGACGCGTTTTTTAGCGTATTAAACGAGCCCGTGAGTCTAGAGGAAGCGATGGATAAGCAAACTGCGACGCGCAATCTCAAAATGACGGCCCAGCAGGCTTTGAGGCTATATTTGCTAGGGCGCAAGGGGTAAATTTACGATTTCTGCGGCGTCTGGGCGGGCGCATTTGTCGATTCGCCGACTTAGCCGTTTTTACTTAGCCGCTTGTGCTCGGTATTTTTGCGAGTTTGAGCGGCTTTTGCTTTTTTGTTGCAAATTTGCCTTACTTTTAGGCATTTATCGTTGTAAATATACAAATTTGTCTAGCGCAATTAATAAAATTTGCGACGTTAAAATCTAATTTTTGCCGTACGAGTTTAGTGCCGAGCCGTAATGCTCGCTGCACG
>CALCKS010000107.1 GCA_937965895.1 uncultured Campylobacter sp. | reverse complement strand
TTTAGAAAATTAAGCACGTTTAGGATAAAATCGGCTCAAATTTCTCAAAGGAAACATAATGAATTTAGAAAAGATTTATAAAGATGCGGGTGCATTTTTGCAGGGGCATTTTTTGCTTAGCAGCGGCAACCACTCGCAGTTTTACCTTCAAAGCGCCAAAGTACTCGAGGATCCGCAGTTAGCAGGCGCTTTGGCTGACGAGTTAGCCGCCGTTATCGAAAAATCTGGCATAGAGTTTGACAGCGTCTGTTCGCCAGCTCTAGGCGGCATTTTAGCAGGCTACGAGCTAGCTCGCGCGGCGAAAAAGCGCTTTATCTTTACAGAGCGAGTCGAGCGCGTGATGAGCCTGCGACGCGGTTTTGAGGTAAAAAAAGGCGAGAAATTTATCGTCTGCGAGGATATCATTACCACGGGCGGCTCGGCGATGGAGGCCGCTCGCGTGATCGAGAGCCTAGGCGGCAAGGTGGTGGCGTTTGCCGCGCTTGCTAATCGCGGCTTTTGCAAGGTCGCAAATTTAGCGGGCAGCGTCGCAAAACCAAGCGCCAAACTACCCGCCGACAAGCCGTTTTTTGCGCTTGGAAACTTTGAGTTTGAGATTTACGAGCCCGCAAGCTGTCCGCTCTGCGCCGATGGAAGCAAGGCGATAAAGCCTGGCAGCAGAGGTAACTAAATTTTCAAATTTCGCGGACATGTTTGATTAGTCGTGCAAATTTGGACGGACTTTGCAGGAGTCAATCAAAGCAAACCGATCGAGAATCAAATTTGACTTGGTTGTGCGGTATATTGAACGATAAAACGAAGCCTGTCGATGCATATTGCAGGTTGCGGACAGAGTTAAATTTGCGTTGTCGCCGTGTACATTTAGCGGCGGCTGTCAAATTTATATTTAGGTAAATTTACCCCCGCGAAAGAGCGTCTTTAAATTTACGAATTTAAAATTTGGCGCGAGATAAACGCCTTAAATTTAAAATCCGCACTTTATAAATTTTACGGAGCCTACGATAAATCAAACGCAAGCGGGTTTAATGAAAAAATGCGCGAGTCGAAAATTATTGATCATCGCAAACTGGTATGCCGCCAAAAACAAACAAAGACGGCAGACATCGTAAAGATTACGCTAGGCAAAACGTATAATCTGGCAGCAGACAAAGCGCCGTTTAAGAACCGAGCAAGACCAGCTGGATAAGACGGCGCAAGCGGCGGACACGCGGAAACGAGCCGCAAATTTACTGCACCGAAGCGGCAGCACAAGCAGACGTAAATTTACCACAACAAAGTAGAAGCACGTAAATTTGGGCAATCGCGATCAACTTTGACGCTCAAATCCAAAACATGCGCCCGAAAATAAAAAGGAGTAAATTTGGCAAAACAAAAAGCGCAACTAGCCACCATCGGCGCGCGAGTAAAGGCCTTTATCACCGATCTTTTTTTGATCGGGATGCCGATATATTACCTCACGACCTATGTTTTTTTGGACGGCAAAGACGACTTTTTGCACAACCAAACCGCGATATTTGGGGCAAATTTCGCAGTCGCTCTCATCTGCTGCGCCTTTTTTGCGATCAAAGCCCAGACGCCCGGCTACCGCTCGCAAAATATCTACCTCA